>DATNOY010000580.1:0-5641 GCA_036703495.1 Coleofasciculaceae cyanobacterium | reverse complement strand
CTTTTTCAAGGTTGCAGATTTAACTTTGTCGTTGTTTTTCTGAATTGGCACTTCAAACGACTGGCGGAATTGAGCTTCTTTACCCAAGTAGCCCGGATTGAGAAAATTGAAGATTGACCACAGATCGAGCAAGCGGTTTTCTACGGGGGTGCCGGTCAGGGCCAGGCGGTGATGCGCCGGAATTTTGGCGATCGCTTTAGTCTGAGCCGCCTTGGGATTTTTGATGTTCTGGGCTTCATCGACCACGAGCCGATGCCAATCCACGCTACCCAACAGCTTTTCGTCTTTACGCGCCAGCGTGAAGGAGGTAATCAGTACATCGCAGTCTTGGCAGGTGGTTTTAAAGGCTTTGGCATCTTGCGATCGCTGCCCCCCATGGTGGACAACGGCCCGCAGCTGAGGCGCAAATTTTTCAATTTCCTTGCGCCAGTTGCCCACTACTGAAGTAGGGGCAATCAGCAGCGTTGGCGACAGATTAATTTTTTGCTGCTGAGCCTGCTCTCGCTCTTGCAGCAGGCGGGCAATCACCTGCGCCGATTTTCCCAAGCCCATGTCATCTGCCAGACAGCCGTTCAGCCCTAAGCTTTCTAGATAATGCAGCCAGGAAACCCCCCGTTTTTGGTATTCTCGCAAGGCTCCCTGAAATCCGGGTGGGTCGGGCATGACTTCCAGACGAGTCTTGTCATTCAGCTTGGTCAGCATGTCAGACAGCAGCTGATCGCGTTCCCAGTCCAGCTCAAGCTCATCTTCGCTATCGGCCGTTAACCGCATGAAGTCGAGCAGGCTCATTTCTGGATTGTCCTGCTGGGCTTTTTTCCAAAACTCCAGCATTTGCTGCATTTTCTCGCGATCGAGCTGCATCCACTGTCCCCGGAACTGGACAAGGGGCGACTTGGCATTGACGAGCTGCTGCCATTCCTTCTCGCTAATGGGCTGATCGCCGATCGCCAGCTCATATTGGTACTCCACCAGCGTGTCAAACGAGAAATAGCTCTTGGATTTACCGGCTGCAGCCGCAGATTTGCCTTTAGCTTTGAGGCGGATTTTGGCCCGTTGCCGGCCTTTAGGCGTCCACCAGGCAGGCACAATCACTTTATATCCAGCATTCTCTAGCACCCAAGCCGATTCGTTGAGAAACTCGAAAGCTGTTTCGGTATTGAGAACAATTTCGGTGGGCTGGTCTGTTTCTAGCCCTAGCCACAGCTTGGGGTAAATGCGGGCTGCGTAGCCCAGGTTGAGCAGCAGGTGTTGCTCAAAGTCTTTGCCAAACTGCTTTTTTAGCTCTTTTTGCTGAGTAGGGCGCGATCGCCAGTATTCTACCAAGGGCAGACGGGCAGACGGATCGGACTTGGGGGCCACCTGAAATTCCAAAGTCCAGGGGTCGGTGGGTTTGGTGGGAGCCTGAAGCTGAAAGCACAGGTAAAACGGAACGGCGGTTTGGGTGCGGCTGATGCGATCGCGCCAGGACTGCCACTGCCGATAGAGCTTGAGTCCATCGGCGGTTGTCCAGGGCGAAGCGGGATAGAGACAGCTATGGAGCAAGGTATTGCCAATCTTCTGGTCAAAGGCAGCCGTTGAAGGAGTGTGGGTAACAATTTCAGTCAGCAGGCATTCAGAGAAATGGCGCAGCAGGCTGGCTTTATCATGAAATTGTGGAGTGCTAGGTGGGGATGCAAATCCGGCAACGCAGGCCAGCGGCATAGCTTCCACGTAGCGCTGCAGATTGGTTTCATAGTCCTCGGAAATAATTTCCCAGGCCGCATAGATTTCAAATTTTGACGCAGTCGCTGGACTGACTGACGTATCGATCGGGGCTGTTTTAGCTGAGGCTGTTTTAGCTGAGGCTGTTTTGGCTGAGGCTGTTTTGGCTGAGGCTGTCTTGGCTGAGGCTTTAGCTGCTGTTTTGGTGGCTGCTTTTGCAGTTGTTTTGGTGGCTGATGTTTTGGTGGCTGATGTTTTGGTCGTAGCAGATGCCTTGCTGGTTTTGGTCGCTTTCATCGATCGCGCAGCCGTTTTTTCTGATGTGTTGCTGGCAGGCAGCGATCGATACTTGAGGGCCGGAATATAGTGATCTTTGAGAATAATTTGCTTGAAAGACTGCGTGTAGTGATACCAAAACAGCAGATCAGAGCCTAACTGAACGTCGGCTAAATTATGCAGCGCTATAAAATGCAGTTCGTTTAGTAATTTAATGACGTTTGAGGTGGATTGTGTCGAGCTAGTTTGGGCGATCGCCTGATAGCAAGTAATTTGCCAGTACTTCCACTCAAACTCTTCGGGCAACTCTTCTTCTAGATATCGCGCTAGCTCCAGAGAGGGTAAAGGCTGCTGGGTGCTGGGCAGCAAAAAAGATTGAGTTGAAATCAGGCTTTCTAAGCTGCGGGGCGTAGCGGCTTTAATTCCCAGATCTGCGCCCAAAAAAGCGGTTAACTCTGCGCCAAGCAAGTGCCGTGGATGAACACTGCCATTGTTCTTTCGCTGCCGGTTGGCTTCGGTTGTTTCTACCCAAAGATAAAACCCGCCCTGTTGAATGAACCCTGTTGCCGCTTGAGGAATCCAAGTTCCGTGGAGAATTTTCATAGCGCATCACAGATGCAACTTCTCCTTATGAATGTATCAGAAGTTCTTTAGTTCGCATGAGTTTTTGGTGAAGTGGCGATCGCGAGCGACCTGGGGGACGTTTTTTTCGAGCCAAAGTGCCCTATTTCAGGAAGTGATATTACTGAACTTTATTAAAAGATGTTATTTAAATCACTAAAAAATCCGTGCCTCCCGCGAGCAGGTTTGCCTGCTTAATTACTTATATTCAAGCAGTTCTGAACCATCAATCACTCAACAAAAGGATTAACTGCTATGAAAAAGATCCGTAAGCCTGGTAAATCTGATCACGACAAGCAGGGTCATGATCACAAGCCTCAGCAGAATTTGCTGAGCACAGATGGGGATGATGCGCTCCTAGGCGGTAGCAAAGCTGACAAAGTAGACGGCGGGCTGGGCAACGACAAGATCCGGGGACAGAAAGGCAATGACCACTTGCTCGGTAATGGGGGTGATGATCTCCTCATTGGAGATGTGGGCAATGATTCTCTGGATGGTGGACTGAACGATGACCACCTGTTTGGCGGCGTTGGTCAAGATGTGCTGATGGGTGGCGAAGGCAATGACATGCTGGATGGTGGGCAGGGGAAAGATATTCTCTATGGAGGCTTAGGCAGTGATACTTTGCTAGGGGGCAACGGCAATGATCTGCTGGTTGGTTCTCAGGTTCAAGCAGCGCCAGTCGCGCCAGTTGGAACGACCCCAATGCCTGTAACCCTGCCGCTGCCAGAAGTAGATCGGCTGACAGGGGGGCGAGGCAAAGACACCTTTGTGTTGGGCGTTGCTGCCAATGGCACAAACCCCGCAACCGCCTTCTACACTGCTAGTGCAGATGCCGATTACGCGCTAATTACTGACTTCAGCAAACCAGACCGGATTCAGCTGGCGGGTGCAGCAGCAGACTACACGTTGGGGGCTGCTTCAGTAGGTTCAACTACAGGTTCAACTGCGGGAGCAGGGATTTACCTTAATAAAGCTGGACAATCTGAACTGGTTGCTGTCTTGGCTGGAGTTGATTTCAACACGATCAGCCTTAATTCTTCGTCTTTTGTGTTCGTCTAGGATGCTTAAGCTGCTCTTTTTGGGTTTATCGTTTTAGATCGCTTTACGCCAACGTGCGGTGCAATGATTGCTTGAGGGAATGGGTTGATTCAGGGCACTCCTCGCAACAGCATCTACCCACGCATCTACCTACAACAGCGCTTACCTACAACAGCGCCTACCCGCAATTTATTAGCGATTTCTATAAAGTCTAGGGTGAAGGGAGGTCAGGGGCACAGCCTGAGCGGCTTTTACTTCTGCACTCTGTTTTCCCGCTGGGCTCCGTCTACCCCTGGAAGTCACAAGGGAAGTCATAAGGGAAGTAACACAGTAGAAGTGACACAGTAGAAGTCATAAGGGAAGTCACGCAAGTGACACAGTGGACGTGACAAGATAGCGAACTATAGAACACAGGATCATCCCCTTCGATCCTGTGTTTTTTTTGAATAATTAGGCGATCGCTTCCCCACCCCCGCTGATTTTGGGTTCTGTGCAATCTCAGGGAATGCTATAGAATTTGGTACTGCCTTGAGCAGATGAACTACCAGCAGGAATATGGAGATGCACTCGGAACAGTCTCAGCCCCCCTTACCGTCGCCTATCCTTCGCCCTTACCAAACCCAACTGATTAAGGATCTCTATACCGAACTCGGCAAGGGCTATCGACGCGTGGCGATCATTGCGGGAACCGGGGCAGGCAAAACGGTGATTGGGGGCAAAATTTGTGCTGATACGGCAGCTCGGGGTTTGCGATTAATGTTTCTGGTGCATCTGGATGTCCTGGTGGGACAGACGTATCGCAAAATGCAGTCGTTTGGCTTGCGGTGTGGATTCATTAAGGCGGGCTGGCGTGAAGATCCAGATGCGCCGATTCAGATTGCCAGTATTCAAACGATGGAGAAGCGATCGTGGTGGCGGCAATTTCCGGCGAATGTGGTGTTTTTTGATGAAGGACACACCACCGTGTTTAGTCAAATTGGCCAGGAAATTATCTACAAAACGCATCCTAAAGCCGTGCATCTGGCTATGACTGCTACGCCCTATCGGTTAGGACGGGAACAGTTGGGCGATCATATGCAAACCTTTGTGGCTTCTCCTATTCCTGCCGAACTTCAGCGCATGGGATATTTGGCACCGATGGAATATTATGGCGTTCCAACCGACACGCAAATTGATCTGGCTGGTGTGCGAACGGTGGCGGGAGACTATGATGAACGAGATTTGAAAAATGCTTGCGATCGCCCCGAACTGGTGCAGCGCATTGTCGAAGAATGGCATCGGCTCACTCCTGGCAAACGCACGATCGCCTTTTGTGTGGATGTTGAACATGCTCGCCATGTGGCTGAGGCGTTTAGAGCCTCTGGCGTTGCGGCTGATATTGTGGATGGCAGCACTCCCATCAAAGCCCGACAGCAGCTCTACAGCGATTTAGGAGCGGGTCATTTGCAGGTGCTCACCTCCTGTAATGTGATCAGCATTGGGTTTGATGAACCCAGCGTAGAAGTTGGATTGCTCTTACGTCCCACCCAATCGCGGGCGCTGCATTATCAACAGGTGGGCAGACTGCTGAGAATTTCGCCGGGAACGGGTAAAACCTGTGGCATCATTCTCGATCAGGCAAACAATCTCCAGCGGCTTGGTTTTCCGGAAGACATCAAAGAATATTGCTTGCCCACCAGTCGGGAACCGGGCACGGCAGAAGTTGTCCCGACCAAGCAGTGTCCTGACTGCAATCGGCTGATGTGGGGCTTTGTCATGACCTGTGCGGGCTGTGGCTATACCTGGCAGACCGAACTGCAAATTCATACCGAAGAGATGGTGGAGGTCTACAGCGAAGAGCTATTGCGCCAAATTGAACGACGGAAAATGTATGAATTTTTCCGGGTGCAGCGGCAGAAAACTTTTAACGAAGGTGCTGCTCCTAACTGGACAAAACGGGTGTTCTATGAACAGTTTGGCTGTTGGCCAGAACCTGGCTGGGGCATTGGGGCGATCTTTGGAG
>DATNOY010000579.1:0-6092 GCA_036703495.1 Coleofasciculaceae cyanobacterium | reverse complement strand
GAATTTAAAGAAATTCTGCAAGTGAATTGGTTCGCGATTCTGAGGAGTGCCAATGGAATGGGGGTCTGGGGACAGCACCCCTGCACCCTGATCCTGGATTTTGTTAAATCGATCGTCCCGCCCGGTGATCAGGATAATCATCGGGAGAATAATAAACAGGACAATAAGAAGATAATATGAGTGAGACGTTTTTCTCAGATGCACGCACTGACGCGCTTATGACTTTAACGGCTGGAACGACTCTGCAAAGCAATAAGTACGTGATTCAGGCAGTTCTGAATCAAAGCGATTTCGGAATTACCTATCAGGCCAAGCATGCCTTTCTAGAGCAGTCTATTTTCTTACAGACGTTCAATCCGGTCGTGCAGCAGCGCAGTGATTTTACAGAATTGCGGCGGCAGTTCTTGTCGGGCGTGCGATCGCTCTCTCAGCGATCGGATGTTTTGCGAGTGTTGGACTGTTTTGAGGAACAGGGACTGCCCTATGTGGTTTTGCAAGCCATGCCCAACCAATCACCGCCCCAGCTCAAAGATTGGCTGACGTTAAAACTTGATCCGCCCGTTGCTCCAGCTCAACCCCGTGAAGTTGCGTCATCTGCTCAGTCGCCAGCCGTGCCGCCCTCTCAGAGTTCCGCGTCGGCAATGCCTTCTACGCCTGAGTCTTCTCCCCTTGAGCCTGTCATCTCCGACGCTGTCCAACCAGTAGCTCTAGAGGCAGAACCGGCTCAATCTCAGCCTCAGGAAAGTCCGGTTGGGCCCGAGGCTCCGCAAACCGCAGCAGTTGCGGTCACCAGTAATAGCGCTACAGCAGCTGCGACTGCCCCCAAGACTGCCGTTCCTCCCGCAGCAGACTTAGCCAAAGCTCAGCAGATCTCGCTGCCGCAGATTTCCATTGCATCCACTAACGGCAAAAATGGGCGATCGCCCCAAATCGTGCCGCCCCGTCCCCAGCGCCGGATTCCTGTGGCTTTACTCATGACCGCCTTAGCCGGGCTAGGACTCGGAGCCGGAACTGGATTTGCGTTGCGCTATCATCCGACGCATAGCACCGTAACTAGCTCGGTTCCTAGTTTGTTTGGTCACAAACAGGCATTCCCAGCCGAGGGCGATTGGCCGGTTACAGAAATTCCTAACGCCCTCAGTCCCGAACCTAAGGTCGCAGAACCTTTTTATCGCACCACTCCGGCTCCCAGCTACTACACACCTGATTACAAAACATCTATCCCTCAGCCCGAGCGAGCCTCCTACCCGACCAACCTGCCGCCTGCCGTAGAAGCCGAGCCTTCGCCAGAGACAAAACCCAGTCCTGGTGCTCTGATCCCTAAACGATCGGATGCCTTGCCTGCCAATTCTGAGCCGCAAGGTCAGCCAATTGATCCGCCCTCCATACCGCCAGCGGCAGTTAACCCATCTCCGAACCTGCCCCCCCTGCCGGCCCCTGTTGCCACACCAGCGCCAGCGCCGTATCCGCCTGCTGTTGACTCAGCGCCTCCCGCTCATGTGCCCAAAGCTTTGCCTACCAATCAACCGCCGATCGTCAGTCAGTAAGGGGAAGAGGGCGGCAGCCAGGATATTTCTATTCCCCCTTCCCCCTGGTTTAAAACTGTTTTAAAACTGCCGTCGCGAGAAGATTAAGATGGCGATCGCCAATACTAAAGCGGTATAGATCAGCCCGTAGGCGGCATTTCCGGCAAGCTCTAGGGGCGAAGGTAAAAGCGACATGCCGTAAATGGCCTGATTTTTTAGATCGAGGCGAGATAAATCCGGCAGGATTAAATACAGGGCTTGAGTCACAGGTTGCAAACTCGAATCTTTGGCCAGGTTGCCCAAAGACAATAGATCGCGGCTCAAATGTCCCATCAGGTAAACCGCAACGGTCAGAAACATAGCGAGCAACGAATTGGTGAAAACGCCAAATAGGATGGCGATCGCCGTGATCAGCGATAGTTCCAAAAATTGAAAAAGGGCTGCCAGCAAAATGCTATCGAGCGGGTAGGTAATCTGCTTGGCAGTTAACACCCCTAAATAAATCGCGATCATGGCGCTGACCAGCACCGCCAGTACGGCAGACAATCCCCAATGCTTGCCCACGATGAACTCAGCGCGGTTAATCGGCTTGGCAATCATCACGTAAACCGTGCGCTTCTCAATTTCTTTGTTCACCAGCCCCGTACCAATGAATACGGCAATCGCCAACCCCAACAAGCTGATTGCTGCCAGCCCCACATCCAGAATAATTTTGTTGCCACTTCCTCCAGACACTTCCGGCAGCAGCACGGATGCCGTGATCAGGGCAATCGCAAAAAAGCCAATTACATAAAGGACGCGATCGCGAATCACCTCGCGAAAGACGTTAGAGGCAATGACTAAAATCCGAGCCAAATTCACTGAGCCACCTCCGGCTGAGGGTTAGGGATGAAGTCTAAGAATCGGGGATTCAATAAAATCTAGGATTCCCATTGAATTAAACTTGCGATTCTCAGCGTTTCGGTTGTTAGTTTACCCGATCCTCAATCTTTAACCTCTACCCATCCCCAACCTTCTGCTTCTAGTCAAGCGCCAAGCGCTCTAGCCCTCCCGCCCAATGCCTAACAGTCTGCCGAGCAGATCGACAAATCCACGCCATAGATCAAGTGCAGCATTTAGCACTCTTTCCAGGAAATTGCCTGCCTGTTGATTCAGCGGTGCCGGTTTCTGAATATGAACGCCAGGGATGGAAGATTCGATCGCTCCGCAATCCATACGATAAAGCGTCGGCGGAGCTGGAGGAGGAGCTGCTCCCTCCACAAAGGGCTGTGGAAGGGCTTCACTAATGGCGCAAACTTTTTGCAGAACATAGCCTCCCGGTTGAGAACTCGGCCCCAGCCAAAATACCTGCAACTGCAACAAATTAGTGGGAATGCTGCGTGAATACTGAGCGTTAAATCGCCAGAGATCTGTTTCTTTGACACTGGGAGCATTTTTATAGGCTTCGCTGAGTGCCTGGCTGCCAATTGTCGAAATCTGAGACGGCAGGGTTGTTAACCAGCGCTGGGCATCTATCCAGGAGCGCTTGGACAGCTCACTGCGGACGATCGCCTCAGCGGAGTCGAGAATAGCCACCCCGCCCGAAGTAGGCACACTGCTAGGATTCATCCGCACAACAAAAGCACTGCGATCAACGTTATCGGCGGCAATGCTGGGGTAATGCTGAAGATAATCTTGCAGCAGAAAGTGGAAGCGAAACCAGCAGCTCAACAGCATGCCGACCAGCGCCAGAATGACTAAATCTCGACGTTGATCGGGGCTAGGTGTTTTAAAGGTGGGGCCAGGCTGAATAAACCGGGAATATCCGGCACAGAGGACTGAAAACAGCGGCCAAGTAATCAGCGCTCCCTGAATGTCGTGAATAATAAAGTTATTGCTCCAGAAGGCGCAGCTAATAAATGCCCCCGTTAGCCAAGCGCCATACTTAATTTTGAGCTGCACCCCCGGAATGGTAAATTCCTGTTTCATCAACGCCCAGTCGGTGCCAATGATTAGGAAAAACCAGCCAAATAGCGACACAAACTGCTTGACTGCCGGGTCGCGAATCAGCAGATAAGTGAACCAGGCAAATAGGCTGAGCAGCAGCGAAACCTGCCACGAAAAGGGTTTAATGTCTTTGAGCTGTTTCCGGATGTGATCCAGAGTTTTACCTAAGAAATCCACGGCGGTTGTAGGGTTGGGCTAGAGGAGGGCTTGACGAAGGACCAGGACCGCTAAGATGCTGCTGTAACTCCAGGCATTAGCAAATAGCAGCGTTGTAATTTCAGAGCGCAGAGCGCTAGGTTCCTGTCTGAGCTCCCGGAAGAACTTCGTAGGAACGGGTTCAGCTGGTTGTTCTTCCGGTTTCTTCTCGATGGTCTTGTCCATCTCAAGCAATAGTCTCAACCCCAGCAGCCCCAGCAGCTTAATCCCAAGACTGACAAAAAAGATGATGAAACAGGACACAATCAGCAGCGTAGCCGTCTCGCCTGACCATTGATCGAAAAAGATGAAGCTGATCAGCGGCACTTGGATCCCGGGCGGCAGAATATTTGCCATGTTAAGAAAGATAAACAGCGCCAGCCAGCCGAGGATAACGCAGAGCAGGTTGATGGCAGTCGCAAAATAGACGCTATCTTTGGGCGTTAGCGGCATGCGGCGTTTTAGAACAGTGGACTCAATGGCGATCGCCATCAGCAAAAACAGACTTTGGAGAACAATCGCCCGCAGGGGAAGAATGTTGGGAAAAGCATCGGGAAACATTGCGGTAGCTCCTGACCGAAACCCATATGGGAGGAGACAGCTAAACTTGCCATCCTGATAATTTTAGTCAAGCCCATCCGATATAACACCAGAGATAGAATAAAATTCCGTTACTCTTGGAGCTGATGCTCTACTAATGGTGTCAGTAGGCTGTAGGATGAGGCGCAGTAGATGTAAAAACGTTAGAGTTTAAACGTTAGGGTTTCCACTCTAAGTTGTTTCCCCGCCCTACTTAATAAGTTACTCAATATGAACGTCTAGATATAAGCGTCTAGATTAAGAGTCCTCACAACCCTCTAAAAGTCATGATAAGGACTGGTGTTGGTATTCGCACGGCTCAGAACCGAACTGAGCGCCTGGTTGGACAAATTCATGTTTACGATGGGGCAGGCAAAGGCAAGTCTCAAGCCGCATTGGGCGTGGTTTTGCGATCGATTGGCTTGGGCATCCACACGGGTAGCCAGACGCGAGTGCTATTGTTACGATTTCTCAAAGGACCTGGCCGCACCTACGACGAAGATGCCGCCATCGAAGCGCTGCGGCGCGGCTTTCCCCACCTGATTGACCAGGTGCGCACCGGCCGGGCAGAATACTTTAGCGTTGATGAAGTCACCAAGTTCGATCGCCTGGAAGCTCAGCGGGGCTGGGATGTGGCCAAAGGTGCGATCGCTTCAGGGCTTTACTCCGTCGTGGTGCTAGACGAACTCAACCCGGTGCTGGACTTAGGGCTGTTGCCAGTCGATGAAGTCGTCAAAACCCTGAAGGGTAAGCCAGAAGAGTTAGAAATTATTGCGACCGGCCGAGCTGCACCTCAACCTCTGCTGGACATTGCCGATCTGCACTCGGAAATGAAGCCCCAGCACCACCCCAATGCCTTGGCTCATGGGATTGAGGGCATAGAAATTTATACGGGAGCAGGAAAAGGGAAGTCTACCAGTGCTTTGGGCAAAGCTCTACAGGCGATCGGCAAAGGCATTAGTCAGGACAAATCTCATCGGGTCTTGATTCTGCAATGGCTGAAAGGTGGTGCGGGCTATACCGAAGATGCGGCGATCGCGGCACTTCACCAAAGCTACCCTAACTTAGTTGATCATCAGCGTTGCGGGCGCGATGCGATCGTTTGGCGAGGGCAGCAGCAAGAGCTGGATTATGTTGAAGCCGAGCGCGGCTGGGAAATTGCCAAAGCGGCGATCGCTTCCGGACTCTACAAAACCATCATCCTGGATGAGCTCAATCCCACGGTGGATCTAGAGCTATTACCCCAAGAGCCGATTGTCCAGGCGCTTTTGCGGAAGCCACGCGACACCGAAATCATTATTACTGGGCGCTGCAAGCATCCACCCGCTTATTTCGATCTAGCTAGCGCTCACTCAGAAGTGTATTGCCACAAGCATTACGCTGAAAAAGGCGTGGATCTAAAACGGGGCGTTGATTTCTAACCGCAATTGAATCGCCATGACCGGGGCAATATCCCGTGGTGAGTTGGCGATCGCTGCTAGCCAGAAGCTCATTTTCTGCGCAAGCTGCGCCCCCAGCGCCTATCTTGTTCTGTGTCCGCTTCAATGGGCCGCCTCAAGCCGATGCTGTAGACGCTGCCGCCGGTTAATTTTGTAGGTCTGGATCGATTTTTGCTGCTTCCAGAGCTAACCTGACCTAATTTACAGAGGCATTCAATAGACTTTATTGGAAATTGGTTTGTGGTACGGCGGAGCCGTACCACAAACCAATTTCTAAACCGAAAACCTTATTTCCGATTAAATGGATGATTCATCGCTCTAGCTTACATGACACAAATGGTAGAATTACACCTTATTTATTACCTCG
>DATNOY010000578.1:0-12838 GCA_036703495.1 Coleofasciculaceae cyanobacterium | reverse complement strand
CTTGTCGGCTTCGGTATCGGCCATCAGCGGAAACATATCTTCCTTATACTTCTGCCAATGCCCGGAGATTTTGAACAAATCGACCCGCGCAATATGAGGCGTCACGACAGGCAGGTAGCCCCGCTTCAGCTGTTCCTGCTTGAGGAAGTCTTCTAAGACCGATCGCAGCACCGTTCCTTTAGGCGTCCAAAGCGGTAGCCCTGGCCCTACAGGATCAGCAAAAATAAACAGACCCAATTCTTTACCAAGCTTGCGGTGATCTCGACGCAGCGCTTCTTCCTTGCGGCGCTTGTACTCAGCCAGCTGTTCAGGCGTTTCCCAGGCGGTCCCATAGATCCGCTGAAGCTGGGCTTTAGTTTCGTCGCCCCGCCAATAGGCCCCGGCAACGCTCTCTAGTTCGATCGCATCGGGATTCAGTTCGGCTGTATTTTCCACATGCGGACCGGCACACAGATCCCACCACTGATCGCCCAAGTGGTAAATCGTAATCGGTTCAGTTTTAATGTCTGCCAGAATTTCCAGCTTGTAGGGTTCTTGGATGCCCTCAATCCGCTGCTTGGCTTCTTCTCGGCTAACTTCTTCCCGCACCACAGGCAATTTGCGGTTAATAATTTTCGTCATTTCCTTTTTGATCGCCTTTAAATCCTTTTCGGTAAATGGATCAGGGCTATCAAAGTCGTAGTAGAAGCCATTCTCAATGGAAGGCCCGATCGTCACTTGCGCCTTGGGAAACAGCTTTTGAACCGCCATCGCCATGACATGTGAGGCGGTATGGCGAATCTTGTGCAGATGAAGCTTATCGGGTTGCTCTGAGTTAGACATGGACTTGGGAACGACAGAATAACGATGAAGTTGAGAAAGTCAATTCTTCCTCAGCCTCTATCTTACCGAGCAGAAGCCGATTCAGGCAGAAACAGGGGGGACTGATTCCGGGGACTAATTCAGCCGTTACAAACTTGTTACAAAAATGGAACAAAATCGCTGAAGGAGCGGATCTAGCCTTGAAAGAAAGAAAGTTTGCTTAACGAAGTTAATAAATATATTAAGAAACGTAAATTACGTTAAGCTTAGAGAGTATTTAAGCTCATAAATTTGCATACTAGTAATGTTGGATCCCATCCCCAACCCTCAGCCCGAAGCTGATCTCTTAAAGACTGTCCTACAGCCCCTGCTAGAAGATTTTCAATACTGGTTTGACCGATCGCGATCGCTGCTAGAAACTTACAGGATTGATTTCTTGGATGCAGAACAGCAAGTGCATTTGTTAGAGCGGGTAAAGCAAGCTCAGCAGGAAGTCGGCTCCGCTCAGGCGCTATTCCAGGCAACTGGCGGGCAGGTAGGCATAGAAACTTCAGTCATGGTGCCCTGGCATCAGCTAGTGATGGAATGTTGGCAGGTTGGGATGCGGTTTCGCCGAGAGCATCTAGAGTTAGAGGAAAAGTAGCTCTCAGGTTTCGTTTAAAAAACTGAGAGACTAGAGTAACTTTATATAATGCTGCGATGATGTTCACCAGCAGGGGCTGACTGAAAGACTGTCCAGCATTGATTTTGGAATATTAAAAACAATAGATAGCTAGGGAAGGCGCTTGTTCGGCTCGTAGCATATCAGCTTGGAGAAGACATATGTTGCATTTAATTTACATTCTTGCATTTACAGTGTTGGCTTTTCTGGCTGTGGGTAACCTGATTCGCAATTTGATGACCTTAGGGGTAGAGTCTCAACGCACCCATAGCCCTAAGGGAAGGTTTACCCCCAATTCATCGCCTGCCAATGCACCCCATGGAGCTCGGGTTCAGTCGGTTTCTCATCCTGAACTGCTGGACGATTACGGCAATATTGTGAACGAACCGTTTTTGGTCATGCGTTCTATGACCGTAGAGGATGCCCGCGAACGCCTTGATGCGTTGTACAAGGCTTCTCCTGGGCATGGCGATGAAACTGGGGAACTATAGTGTGATCGGGCTGATTTAAACTCAGCCTGATTGCAGAAATCTAGCTAAAGATTTGAAAAAATTAGAGCCAATGCGAGAGCGGTTTCTTCTGGCGGATATCTAGACTATCCGCCAAACTTGGATCGTCCCAATCTAGAGGATGGCTCAGATCGGCGGGAACGACACTAATCGAGTGATTCGGTGATGTAGAGGAAGCCGCTTGAGGGGAAGCCGATGGAGGAGAAACAGTTCTTTGAGCTGTGGCGGATGAAGTGCGGGAAGACGCAGTTCGTTGACGAGCAGAAGCACGGGCAGAACTAGGGTTTGACAAGGCAGGGGGTTGCATCCGTTTAGCAGGACGACTAGGCTTCAGCCATTGAAGAATGATCAGACAGCCAATCGCACAGCTTAGCCCAATGGCGACGAGCGACTGTATGGGCAATGATGCGGGTTCTGTGCGTTCGGCAGGTACAGAGGGAGCCGTCTGAAAAGGCTGTGCAGGTGCTGCGGTGGGAGAAGTGGTGGCAGCCGGAGATGGAATGGAGGCAGAAGTCTGGGAATTTGCTGGAGATTTTGAGGCATCGATGCTCACCATGTTCACGACGGCCAGTCCAGCGATGAGCAAAAAGACGAGCCATGCGATCAGCAATAGTGCTAACGGATAACGCTGGATGAACTGTATCAGTTTAGACCGCTTTTTTTGCCTCACTGCTGCACCAAGCCGCACTTCGTTCGGTTGAACGGCAGATGGATGTTTAGCCTGATGCTTAGATGGATAGCCGCGCTGCCAAGCAGCCTCATGTTTGCTCATACTCTAACCCCGCTCTGCAAGAGGCAAGCTCGCAATCGTTTAGAACGTCACCCTCTAGTCGAGATGAGTAGCCAAAAGCTCAATCTGTTCTTAAAGTGCAGTTGAGCTTATTGAACTTATCAGTACTCAGAACAAGGGGTCAGGTTCTTAAATAGACTTGGTATTACGAATATTCTAGGCGGTTCTAAAGTCAGTGGCTAGGGTGCTGAGGGCAGAGCAGAGCAAAGCAGCCAAAATTATGCCGCTTGGCATAGGTTGAAATAGGTCAGTTTAGTTAACAACCAGATAGAGTGCTACTGGGGGCGCAGTCCCCGCCAGAGGCTTCACGCCCACCCTGTCTCATCTGGATGAGAACTGCTATAGGACTGGTTACTCAGGATCAGGAATTAATTAAAACCAAGCTTTTAATTTTTGAAAGCGCGGCAATGTCGCGCTTTCAAAAGTTAAGTTGTGGGTTGTAGTAAATTCACGTTCCTAAGCGTTGAATCGCTCTAATCCAAGCTGGATCAGGCGATCGACTAGTTCTGGAAACTCAATACCGCTAGCTTGCCACAGCATCGGGTACATGCTGGTGACCGTGAAACCTGGCATGGTATTAATTTCATTGATCAACACTTCTCCAGTCGCTTCAACGTAGAAAAAATCGACTCGGGCAATGCCAGCCGCATCTACCGCTTCAAAAGCCCGCAGCGACATTTCTTGAATTTGAGCCGTAATTTGGGGCGGTAGCGGAGCCGGAATCTGCAATCCGGCTTTGCCTGCGGTGTATTTGGTTTCGTAATCGTAGAAGTCGCTATCGTAGGTGATTTCGCCAACCACCGAAGCTTTGGGATAGTCGTTGCCCAAAACCGCACATTCCACTTCTCGGGCCTGCACGCCTGCCTCTACAATGATGCGCCGATCGTAACTGGCTGCATTATCTAACGCGGCTTCTAGCTGCGATCGCGTCTGCACTTTGGCAATGCCCACAGAGGATCCTAAATTGGCCGGTTTAACGAAGCAAGGATAGGTCAACTCTGCTTCAATCTGATCGCACAGTTTAGGAAAACGGCAGGCATCTGACCAAACCTGAGCCCGGTTAACCGCCACATATTTCACCTGCGGCAGTCCGGCTTGGGCAAACGCCATTTTCATGGCAATCTTATCCATCCCCAAGGCCGACCCCAAAACACCTGAACCGACAAAGGGCAGCTGCATCAGTTTTAGCAAGCCTTGCACCGTTCCATCTTCGCCGTTTGGGCCGTGTAGAATGGGAAACCAAACATCCACCTCTGCCACCTGAGCGGGCGGCTGCCAGCGCTGCACCCGCTGCGGAAAGCTTGCTTCGAGGGCAGTTGTTAAGGGCGCTGAGGCAACTGCATGCTCTGCCTCGCCAATTTCTGCCTGCACCGGGACACCCGCTGCCAAAACCTGCTGGGCAACCTCGCCAATCTGCCAGCGTCCATCTTTTTGAATGTACACAGGCATCAGCTGGTACTTGCTGGCATTGGCATCCACCGTTAGGGCACGGGCGATCGCCTTTGCGGAGCTAATCGACACCTCATGCTCTCCCGAACAGCCGCCAAACAGCAGCCCGACTCGTAGTTTTGACATCAGCGCATCCTCCCCCAAACATCATGCGGAGTAGCGTACCACAGGAGAGAAGCGGGGGTGAAGCCTGCGGTTCCCGTCAGGAACTTGCGGGACGACCGAGCAGATGTTGAACAAAGATGCTGAAAATCGATAGACATCGAGTGGAGTATTTATCAATGATATGTATCAATGATCAGGATTAGGCTGTTGGGTCATTGTGTAAGTATTTTGGGACATGCATTTCAAGACAGGCGTTTCAGGACAAGTATTTTAGGATAAGCGTCTCAGGACACGCATTTCAGGACAAGCAGGACAAGTATGAAGAAGCTCCTGTTCAAATTTATGCCTTGGCTCAGCCTGCTGATTTTGACCTTGGCGCTGTTGCTGGGAGGACAGCAGTTTGGCTCAGCCCAGCTGATCTCCCAATCAACAGGGCAACTAGACGCAAAAATTTCTCGGCTAGAGTCTGAAAATATTACCCTGCGATCGCGGGTTAACAACCTGGAAAATCAAGTGGCGCGTTTGAGTAGAGCGAGCGGCATTGCACCGTCCTCCGAGCCGATCGCCCATCCTCCCTTAGCCACAGGTGGCTCCGGTTTAGCCGATGATCCAGTATTTAAACGCCTTGCCACGCTGGTCATAGAACTGAGAGAACGCATCATTGCCCTTGAAGCGCGCGCCGGAGGCAACCCCGGAACCGTTCCAGAACGATAGGATAGTTTCCATTAGGACTTGCCAAACTCAAACTCGAATTCATCTTCGCCAGATTACGCACTATGCCTCTTGCCCCCTGGCGATCGCCTTTGGCTCGCGCTTTGCATCGGAATCGATCGTTAGTTTATGCCCGCTATCTGCAGCTTGCCACTGTGCGGGCTGATGGCAGACCTGCCAACCGGACGGTCGTATTTCGCGGCTTCCTGGACGGTACTAATCAGCTGAAATTCATCACCGATACCCGTAGTCAAAAGCTGGAGCAGATTTTGCTCCAGGCTTGGGCAGAGGCCTGTTGGTATTTCCCTAAAACCCGCGAACAGTTTCGGCTGTTGGGAGAACTGCAGCTAGTTACCGCTGATCATCCGGCTCCGGAGCTGCTGAAGGCGCGTCAGCTCCTCTGGCAAGATCTCTCCGATGCGGCCCGTAGTCAGTTCGTTTGGGCCGATCCTGGAGCACCCAGAGCCGATGCCGATGCCTTTGCCGTTGCGCCACCTGATCCGCTGACGCCTCTCCCCAACTTTTGTGTGCTATTGCTCGATCCAGACCAGGTGGATCATCTAGAGCTGCGAGGAGACCCACAAAATCGATTTTCCTATCTGAGAAACGGCTCCCCGGAAACCGCAGGGGAAACCGCAGAAACAGAGACAAGCGAGTTGCCATGGTCAGTGCAAGCGATCAACCCGTGATGTTAGGGAAAGTCATATAAGTCTCCCTAATCAGTGGGTTCGCTTATTGGAGCTTTACAGAAGCCGGGGGGGGCGCGTCATAATGAAAGTTAAGAAAAATATCTTAACAAAGCTTTCTAGGAGGGTTAGGTATGGTCGCACTTGCGGAACGCTCTCTCAGCCGATTAACGCTACAGGTTCAAGAGATTGCAGCCGACACCACCACCATTCGGTCGCTCGACTGGGATCGCGATCGCTTTGATATTGAGTTTGAGCTGGAAAACGGGACGACCTATAACTCTTTCTTAATCCGGGGTGACAAAGTTGCCCTGGTGGATACCTCTCACGAAAAATTTCGCCAGCTTTATTTAGAAAAGCTGGTTGACCTGATTGACCCAGCCGAGATCGATTACCTGATTGTCAGCCACACCGAGCCTGATCACAGTGGCTTGATTAAAGACATTCTGCAACGTGCCCCCCACATCGTCGTGGTGGGTTCCAAGGTGGCAATGCAGTTTTTAGATGACCAGGTGCATCAGCCCTTTGAGCGGATGCAGGTAAAGAATGGCGATCGCCTCGATTTAGGCAAAGGGCATGAGCTAGAGTTTGTTTCGGCTCCCAACCTGCATTGGCCAGACACCATCCTCACCTTTGACCACAAAACCCAGGTTTTGTTTACTTGCGACGTGTTTGGCATGCACTTCTGCGACGACCATACCTACGACGAAGATTTAGAAATTCTGGAAGCCGACTATAAGCTTTACTATGACTGTCTGATGGGGCCTAATGCGCGTTCGGTGCTGGCTGCCCTGAAGCGGATGAAGGAGTTACCCGAGATCACCACGATCGCCACAGGGCACGGCCCATTGCTGCATTACAACGTAGCTGAACTAGTAGGACGTTACCGCGACTGGAGCCAGGCTCAGGCTAAGGCAGAAACGACGGTTGCCCTGTTCTATGCCAGCGACTATGGTTACGGAGAAGAGCTAGCGCAGGCGATCTCCCAAGGCATCAGCAAAACTGGAGTAGCGGTGGAACTGCTGGATCTAAAGTACGCAGAGCCACATGAAATCAGCGAAATGGTCAGTTTGGCTGCAGGGGTAGTCATTGGTATGCCGCCTCAAACGGGAGAATTTGCCAACGCTACCCACGCAGCGCTGGGCACCATTTTGGCTGCGGCCAATGCCAAGCAAACGGTAGGGTTGTTTGAAGTTGGGGGTGGCGATGATGAGTCGGTTTATCCCTTGCGCAATCAATTTCAGGAGATTGGCGTCCGCGAAGGCTTTGTCCCAATTTTGATTAAGGAAACCCCCAACAAAGCCACCTTCCAGCTTTGTGAAGAAGCCGGAACGGATTTGGGTCAGTGGCTCACACGCGATCGCACCGTCAAACAGATGAAAGCCTTGAACAATGAGCTAGACAAGGCGTTGGGTCGGCTGAGCGGCGGGCTGTATATCATCACAGCCACCAAAGAAGGCGTCTCTAGCGCCATGCTGGCCTCTTGGGTGTCTCAAGCGAGCCTCAAACCTTTAGGCTTTACGATCGCTGTAGCCAAAGACCGAGCCATTGAATCTTTCATGCATGTGGGCGATCGCTTCGTCCTGAATGTCCTGGAAGAAGGCAACTATCAGCCGTTGATGAAGCACTTTCTCAAACGATTTGCGCCTGGGGCCGATCGCTTTGCTGGGATTAAAACCTACGCTGCATCAAATGGTGCTCCAATTCTGGCCGATGCCCTGGCTTATTTGGAATGCGAAGTGGTCAGCCGCCTAGAGTGCAGCGATCATTGGCTGGTGTACAGCAGCGTGGATATGGGACGTGTGTCGAAGATCGATGGGCTAACGGCGGTTCACCATCGTAAGGTGGGCAACCATTACTAGGGGTCTGCTGCTACTAGGGGTCTTCTACTAGAGTGCCATTTTTCAGTGTCAGGTATTTTCAGGGTCGGACACCCAATCCTTAAAACCTAAACTTAAGAATTTTTGCGGGGTCTTCGACCCCGCAAAAATTCTTGATAGAACACTAGGACAGAGGGATAGGACAGGGGACAGTTTCTAAACGCCTAAACGCGCTGAAAGCGTTTTCCTAAAGACATGCAGGCAAGAGTCCTGTACCCCAGTGAAATTCTGGATTTCATAGGCAGCGAGCTGATAGACAGCGATCGCGACTCCTGCCTACCCGCTTGAACTGCATTGAGCGAGAAATTTCTGGCTCATCCATAGCGCTTCGCGCTCGACTGGGACCAGATTATTTTTGAAATGCTCGCTCCGCCAGGCTTTCAAAAAATAACCTGTACTTGACTCAGTTGAAAATCGCTATATCTAAAATTCATACCGAAGAGCTTTGATGGAAATCATCAGATTTTTTAATCGAAGAGGGCTTTTATTATAAGCAAGCTTAAATTAAGCTAAGAATCGTTGCAGTTCAAGGAGTTTTTTATGCAGAAACCTGTACCTCCCGTGCCTCGCGATCGCGATCAGTGGCTCTCTCGTCAGGGCTTGGTTCGCGCCCTTGAAACTGTCCAAGATCTAATTATTATTTCCCTCTGCATTGGGCTATTCAGCTTCATGGTGATTCAGCTGCGGGAGATGTTTTTATCGCTGTTGCCGCCCTTAGATTTTCCGGCAGTAACGGCAGATATTTTATTTTTGCTGGTGCTGGTTGAGCTGTTCCGGTTGCTGATTATTTATCTACAAGAGCAGCGGATTTCAATTGGCGTGGCGGTGGAAGTAGCGATCGTCTCTATCCTGCGGGAGGTGATTGTGCGGGGCGTTCTAGAAGCCCCCTCCAGCCAAATTCTGTCAGCTTGCGCTTTTTTGTTAGTGCTGGGGGTGTTGCTGGTGGTGCGGGTTTGGCTACCGCCCACCTTTGAAGGAATTGATCCCGAGCATGTGATTTCTTTGAAGCGGATGCGCGAGTTAGCGCAAAACGCCCCAGACCCCGCTCCCCTAGCCAAGTCTGCTGCCAGCCTAGCGGCTGATCATGTAATTCCCAATCCTGAATCCGTTTTGTAAAGCAATCCTGGGATGAAGTTCTGTAATGGTCTTTTAGAGAGGCGCGAACCGATCGCGCCTTTACCCTCCAAACTCCTGCTAATTTAGATCACTCGCCATTAACCGGCCAGGATTCGAGGGAATATAAAGGAAATGCTTAATCCCGATTAAAAACTTCCAGCTTAACCCTACTTAAGATAAACCCCTAACCGCTATGGCAGACCATAAACCGCGTGATGTTCAAGTGGCTGAGATTGGATCGAATACAACGGTATTGCGATCGCGCACCTGGGATCGGCTGCGGTTTGAAATTGAGTACGCCCGCCAAAAAGGCACAACCGCTAATGCTTACCTGATTCAAGCGGATAAAACTGCGCTGATTGACCCGCCCGGAGAATCTTTTACGGAGATTTTTTTAGAGGAACTCTATCAGCATGTTTATCTTCAGCGCATCAACTATGTGATTTTAGGGCACATCAATTCCAACCGCCTCGCAACGCTGAAAGCCCTGCTTAGTGTGGAGGTTGCTCCTCAAATTACGTTTGTTTGCGCTAGGGCCGCAGAGGTGGCGCTGCGCGCTGCTTTCCCCGATTGGGACTTGCGCGTGATTGTTGCCAACAGTGAAGAGACGATTGATCTAGGACAGGGGCATGTTTTGCAGTTCATCCCCACGCCTACCCCCCGGT
This sequence comes from Coleofasciculaceae cyanobacterium, assembly GCA_036703495.1. Lineage (GTDB taxonomy): Bacteria > Cyanobacteriota > Cyanobacteriia > Elainellales > Elainellaceae > Drouetiella. The sequence continues at coordinate 3,465 of DATNOY010000578.1, read as the reverse complement.
TTCCCGATGGGCTGTGTACTTACGATCCAGCGACTCGGATTCTCTACACCGATAAGCTCTTTGGAGCGCATGTCTGCGATGAACCGATTTTTGACGAAAAGTGGAAATTGCTGGACGAAGATCGGCGCTATTACTTTGACTGCCTGCATGCCAGCCAATTCCGTCAAGTAGAAGCAGCTCTGGATAAATTAGCTCCCTTCTCGGCGATCGCCAAAATTTATGCCCCTAACCATGGGCCGATCGTACGCTACAGCGTCAGTCGCTTTACGTTTGACTATCGCTACTGGTGTGAACGACAGCAGGTGCAGGATCTCAATGTGGCGGTGCTGTATGCCTCAGCTTACGGCAACACAGCTATTTTGGGAAATGCGATCACCCGAGGCTTGATCCAGTCGGGTGCGGCTGTGCAAACTATCAACTGCGAGTTAGCCGACCCGGCAGAAATCACCCAAATTTTGCAGGATTGCGATGGCTTCATTTTTGGGACCCCGACGCTGGCAGGACATGCCCCTACCCAAATTCAGACGGCTCTGGGCATTGCTCTCTCCAGCGCTGCTCGCACTAAGCTCGCAGGGGTCTTTGGTTCCTATGGCTGGAGTGGAGAGGCGATCGATCTGGTCTACAACAAGCTGCAAGATGCAGGTTATCGCATTGGCTTTGAACCGATTCGCGTCAAGTTTAAGCCAACGGACGAAACCTTACGGGAATGCGAATTGGCCGGAGCCGAGTTCGTCCAAACGCTGAAGAAAACTAAGAAGATCCGCGCTCCGCGTCAGGCGGGGTTAGAAGTGCAAGCCGATCGCACCGAGCAGGCAATTGGTCGGATTACCGGGTCACTTTGCGTCATCACGACCCATCACTTTGGCAAACATCAGGGCATGCTCACCTCCTGGGTGTCTCAAGCGACGTTTAATCCACCGGGACTCACCGTGGCTGTACCCATGAGCCAAGCGGAAGCCACCTTGCCTACTATCGGCAGCCAGTTTGTCCTCAACATCCTGAAGGAGGGCAGAAACCTAAGACGGTATTTCCTCAAAGCTTCGGCTCCAGATGAAGATCGGTTAGCTGCGATCGCCACTCATCCCGCCAGCAATGGCTGCCTGATCTTAGATGAAGCCCTTGGCTTTTTGGAATGTACCGTCCAAACCCGGATGGAATGTGGCGATCATTGGTTGATTTATGCCACGGCAGATAACGGCAAAGTCTTAGAGAGCGTCGGCGTTACGGCAGTCCAGCATCGCAAGTCGGGTATCCAGTATTAGCGGTCTGTCACATCCTTAAAAACCAAACTTAAGAATTTTTTGTGGGGTCTTCAACCTCACAAAAAATTCTGTCAGAACCTTATTAGACCTCGGCTTCAATCCAGCGATCGGTTGAAGTGGGAGCGAGACGCTCAATTTCCGTCATCCTGTACTAGAGGCTCATTCCTATGTAGGACGGACGATCGGGCAGGCAGGCGGCAGCTCCGCTGAGCCAAAGATAGGCGTTGGATCAAGTCCGGCAATTTGTTTAAACTGCTCTGGGGTAATGGTGCTGATAATCGGCTGATTTTCCCAGAGCTTTAGCTTGTCGTGGGTTTGCGCCAAAAATTCTATCCCTCTCACAAAGGGAATGGTCAGCCAATGATCAATCAGAGTTTCGATTAATGCTAGCTCGATCAAGGGGCGAGGATAAACTTGTAATAGCTCGTCCAGATAGAGATCAAATCGATTCGACTCATCGCCACCCAGGTGATAGCTACTGACGATATGTTTCACCCGTTGTCGGCTTAATTGTTCCCAAATTTCCATCGAACCCTCAGACCAACACTGCTATATGTGGAGTTGTACGCCTATTTCTGACCTTTTCTCATCCTACCGAAATTTGCAAATTTCCTATGAGAAAATCTTGATCTTTCAAACTATATCAATCCTAAATGAGGGATGAGAAAATCAAAAAGGAGTTGAGGTTTCTGCCCTTAAGCAGTGAGCAGCGACCCCTCCATCCGTTCTCACCAATCACTTGGAGTCGCTATAAATCTAATCGTTCAAACTGAATTAATGGCGTCAAGCTTAAGAAAAAATAACCTAGAAACAGGATAGATTTTAATAGATGTCGCCAGAATCTAGGGTTAAAAAATGTTCAAATGTCAGGAAGCCCTTCTAAGAAAGCTATGACAGGCGAAGACTTACACCAACTCTTGCTAGCAAAATGGGGACGTTCTTTTGACGTGCAAATTCGTAAGGGGCACGGCAAAGTGTTTCTCCAGATTATGTGGAAATATCTGGAGCAGGCCTCTTTTCCCATGACGGAAGCCGAATATATGGCTCATTTAGAAACGATCGCCAGCTATATTGACGCTTGGGGCGGCAACGCTCAGGTGCAACATTTTATTAGCGTCACCAAAGAACGGCCTCGCCTGGGCAAAGCCGTGAGTGTGCCGATCGATTTAGGCGATCGGGCGTCAGAGTGGTTATTAGAAGAATAGAGGTTACTAGTAGACCTCGGCTTTAATCCAGCGATCGGTTAGCGGGTGAAGGGTTTCACCTCTTCTGAGCGACTGCGCTCCCAACCCTCCAGGTTGCAAAATTTAGTTTGCAACCTTATTTGCAACCCTAAAAGCATAAAAGATAGAGCTGGACTACTTACCGATCAGCACCACCATGCCAATGCCGCCAAAATAGAGCCCCAACACGGCTCCGGCCAGCAGGCTCTGAGTTACTGGATCGGTCGAGGGAGTAAGAACCGCTCCTAAAACCGCTGCCCCCAGGATGACATAGCGCCACCCTCCCAGCATTTGTTTGGAATTGACAATCCCTAACAACCCCAGCAATAGCTGAATCACAGGAATTTGAAAGGCTAGCCCCGTGCTAAACAGCAGCAATAAAACAAATTCAAAATAGCGTTCGATCGACCAGAGCTGTTCGACAACGCCTTCCCCATAGTTCACAAAGAAGTTGAGCGCTGCCGGAATCAGCGCAATATAGGCAAACGCCAGCCCCGCCACAAACAGCAGACTAGAGCCAAATACGATCGGAGCGAGCAACCGACGTTCGCGCCGAGTAAGCCCAGGCACCACAAACTGGACAATCTGATACAAGATGAAAGGGCTAGAGACCAAGATGCCGCTGTAGCCGGCCACTTTGATCGAGACAAAGAAATATTCACCGGGTGCCAGCTGCAGAAACTTAGCCCCATGAGCCGGTACTTCTAGCAGCTGGACAATCGGATTGACGAAGATGAAGCAAATGACGACTCCCACCGCAACCGCAATCAGCGCATAGAAAATCCGCATTCGCAGTTCTTCCAAATGGTCGAACAGCGACATTTCTACCTCATCCGGGAGGTCGTCCAGAAAATCTTCACGATCTGGAGCGATCGCCTCCCCAGTCTGAGGGGCTGAAGCATCAGCAGGCGTTTGGGCAGCAGTTTCTAGATCAGTTGGAGCAGTCATAGACTCATCGGTAAAACGTCGGGCCAATAATC
>DATNOY010000577.1:0-5123 GCA_036703495.1 Coleofasciculaceae cyanobacterium | reverse complement strand
AAGCCTTGCATGAACGTGGATTGTTGCGCCGCAACGCCCCCCATCTGGTAAAAGATCTGGTCTTTGTTGTACCTGGCTATACCTGGTGGTCACAACTTTACTATGGTGCAGGCTTGAAGCTTTATGACGTGTTATCGGGGCGATTGAGCTTTGGTCACAGTCGCTTTCTCAATGAACAAGATACGCTGAAACAGGTCCCTACTCTGAAGCAGGCAGGGCTACGCGGCGGCATCCTCTACCACGACGGTCAGTTTGATGATGCGCGTTTGGCAATCACGCTGATGCGAACCCTGCTGGATCAAGGGGGGGTAGCACTCAACTATGCGCCTGTGATTGGCTTTATCAAAACTGCTGGATCGATCGCGGGAGTACGAGTACAGGATACTGAAACGGAAACAATCTTTGAACTCAAAAGCAAGATTGTTGTGAATGCAACGGGTGTTTTTGTCGATGCGGTGCGACGCATGGATGATGCCTCAGCTCAGGCAATGTTATCCCCTAGTCAAGGCGTGCATATCATCGTAGACTCGCTGTTCCTCCCGAGTAATAGCGCTATGATGATTCCCAAAACAGAAGATGGACGGGTGCTGTTTGCGTTGCCCTGGCATGGTAAAACGCTGATGGGAACAACCGATACGCCAGTGGATCACCCAGAGTATGAACCCCGTCCTCTGGAACAAGAGATTGATTTTATCCTGCGAACTGTCGCTCAATATCTCACCCCGGCTCCAGCCCGATTGGACGTCCTCAGCATATTTGTGGGGCAACGTCCCCTGGTTAAAACAGATGACACTACATCCACTGCTGCCCTTTCCCGTGAACACACCATTCGGATCTCTGGCTCGGGTTTGATCACCATTACGGGTGGCAAATGGACAACTTACCGCAAGATGGGGGAAGACGTCGTTGATCAGGTCGTGCAGCAAGGCAAGCTGCTCCCGCAAGCGTCTGTCACTGAAACCCTGAAGCTGCACGGTTGGACTCAAACCTCGGCTGCTGCCCCCCTGGATGTTTATGGCAGCGACGCAAGCAGCATTCAACATCTGCCAGGAGCCGACAGATTACTCCATCCTCGTTTGCCTTATTCGGAAGCCGAAGTGCGCTGGGCAGTGCGCTATGAAATGGCTCGGACAGTAGAAGATGTACTGTCTCGAAGAACGCGATCGCTTTTGCTAGATGCGGTGGCTAGCCTGGAAGCAGCACCCAAAGTTGCGGCAATTCTTGCAGAAGAGTTAGACCGAGACGAAGAGTGGCAGCAGGAGCAACTTGCAACCTATCGATCATTGGCGATCGGCTACCTGCCAACCTCCTCCCAGGAGAGACACAACTCCTTGGGTAGCTCATTACCTCAAGCAGACCCAACTGCAGCCCGCAACCTATGAGCCATTGGCGTCCGATGTCCTTACCCAACCTCGATCCCTATACAAATTAAGTTTCTACTCACCTTAAAAGTTTTGTCCTATATTTAGCCAGCAAGACTCCTCACAAGTTCCTCATTTTTGAGTCTTACTGTTGAATGTTGAATTGGAAGAACATTTTCAATAGGAGTTAACTCATGATCTTCGTCAAGATCATGGGGGTTTGGCTCATGTTTATCCTGGCTGAAGGCTGAGCGGGATAATTCGCATCATTTGGCGGGTGCCATTTCTGGGCGATCGCACTGCGCATCCCATTTCATTTGCGATCGGATCAATTTTGTTGGTAGCGATCGCCCCTCTTTTGATCCGATGGTTCTTTTCAGCAAAACATGATCCCGAATGGATCTTATCATCGCTAGATGCTGCAATGTGATCAAATCCAGTCCGTTGGGTGTATGGCGCATCTCAAGCAAGGGAGCTTACAGGTATTAGGGGGCGATCGCGCCTCCCTGGGGCAACCGCTGGATACAAAGCAGCCCACCATCAATACACAACGATCCGGAAGCAGTGCGGCGGCGCTAGATAGCGACCCGCTTCCAAAGCTGTTTGCCCATCGATATTTAGACCGAATTGAGTCCAAGTTTAGTCCAAATTTAGTCCGAAATGTCCTCTTTAAAAGCCGCTAGGCTCACACTCTGAACAACCGATTAACTCTTTGATCGTTGACCGAAATCAGCAAACAACGCCTAGGAAAATACGCTGATGTCTCCTCTCCAGCAGCATGATGCGATCAGGATCGGTTCCGGCAGGGGTAGGTTGAGCGTCGCGACAATTCTCTCCAAAAACCAATCGTGTTTTCCCATGCAAGAGGTGCTTATGAATAGAGTTGATCGTAAAGTTGCAATTGTGACGGGTGGCGCATTAGGGATTGGTCAGGCAACCTGCCTGATGCTAGCCCATGAAGGAGCCAAGGTTGCCATCACTGACCTTCTCGCCAATGAGGGTAAGAATTTGGCAGAAGACATTTGTGCAAAAGGGGGAGAAGCCGAATACTGGCATCTGGATGTCGCCAATGAATCTGAAGTGCAACAGGTGTTTGCTGCAGTTCGAGCGAAGTGGGGCAAAATCGATATTTTGGTAAACAATGCTGGGATCTCGGGTGTGAATAAACCTACTCATGAAGTCACCGAAGCGGAATGGAATGCGCTGATGAGAGTAAATGTGAATGGCGTTTTCCTGTGTACTAAACACGCTGTGATTTCTATGCTGGAGACGGGAGGAGGCAGCATTATTAATCTGTCCTCTATCTATGGATTGATTGGTGCTCCCGATGTTCCTCCATATCATGCTTCCAAGGGAGCTGTACGATTAATGACCAAAACAGATGCCCTGTTATATGCCAAAAACAATATTCGAGTCAATTCCGTCCATCCCGCATTTATCTGGACTCCGATGGTCGAAAAGTTTTTGGCACAACAGGGGGATGTCAGCGAGGGGCGCAAAGCTGTTGATAGTCTTCATCCGCTGGGACATATGGGCGAGCCGCAGGACATTGCCTATGGCATTCTCTATCTGGCATCGGATGAGTCTAAGTTTGTGACGGGCTCAGAGCTGGTGATTGATGGCGGTTATACTGCTCGTTAAATGCTCAGTACCTGCCCGCACTTGTGAGCAGATAGATGATCCGATGGGCGATCGCATTTTCACTCGTATCAGTGTGTCCCATAGAATCATATGCGGCCATCGTTTAGCGATGCATGATCAATACAACAGGTTGAGAGCAGAGGGGAGACGCGATGATTCCAAAAATGCTATGGGTTATAGGATCCTTGTTGGCGATCGCCCTGATCAGATTCGCTATTCTGCAAGCTAGAAACAATGCAAAAGTAACGCAGATTTGGAAAACCTTGCAAATCAAATCGCCGTCAGTCGAACGATTTAACCTAAACATGATTGCCAATCAACCTGAACCCGTGCAGCGCTACTTCCGCCATGCGATCGCCCCTAATACGCTCTTAGCGAACTCAGTTCAACTAACCTTGCAGGGCAGCATGCGGCTAGCACCTGACCAAGACTGGATGCCTCTGCAAGCAGAAGAAATCCTCTCAACCCAAGGGTTTATCTGGAAGGCAACAGCCGGTCAGGGCATGATGCAGATGCAGGGCGCAGATTACTATACTAACGGTGACGGGCGATCGCGTTTTTCTCTCTGGGGGTTGATTCCCGTAGTGAATGCCCACAGTTCTGACACCATCCGTTCCGGGATCGGGCGCTGGGCAGGCGAGTATTTTTGGCTCCCCTCTGTCTTACTGCCCCAGCGTGGAGTCAGCTGGCAAGCGATTGACGAGAGGACAATCCAAGCCAACCTGAAGGCAGATGATGTCCCGATTACGCTGACGTTTGTGATAGACGAGCAGGGTCGGTTACTGCGAGGTTCTCTATTGCGGTGGGGTAATCAAACCGAGGAGGGTCACTATACCGAGATCCCCTTTGGCGGAGAAAATCTGGCAGAACAAACCTTTGACGGATACACCATTCCATCCCAAATGGGTGCAGGGTGGTGGATTGGGACAGACCGTTACTTTGAGTTCATTCGCATGACGGTGAAGCAAGCCCAGTTTCATTAATCGAATTGATTCTGAACGTCGTAGAACGACACCCACCCACACCGGAACAAAGACTGCCCCATGTTCCGTCTTTACACTCCTTCTTCACACTCTGGTTCAATTATTCTCCTAGCTGAGGAGTATGAAGCTTATTCAGTAATAACATTGCTCAAATCACGGCCCACATTACCTGTTATGAGAATGCAGTTTTTCAACAGTTTCTAAAAATCTATCCAGGAGGACCCTATGAGCTACCCAAACGACCAAGCGCTAATTCATCAAAATACGCGAAAGAATAACTTGAACAAACGTCTGGAAGACATCGGATGGGCCCTGTTCCTGATTATGATCGGTTGCCTTCTGCTGGTGCCCGCCTATCAGATTCCCCCAGGTATTTGGCTGATTGGAACCGGACTGATCCTGCTGGGAGTGAATGCTATTCGTTACTTCAACAGCATTAAGGTGAGCCTTTTTTCTCTCGTTTTAGGCATCTTTGCTTTAGCAGCCGGATTGGGAGAACTCTTGGGCATCAAGCTACCGCTCTTCGCCATCTTTCTGATTCTCATGGGAGTCAGTATCCTCCTCAAACCTTTCATCGAAAAACAAAGTTAACCGATATCAGGTAAGGATCGTGAACCAATGAATTTCCAAAATTTTTCTATAAAAAATTCCGAGTTTTATTAACTTCGTCATCCTACAGCCATTTTCCATAGCGTCAGCCACAGTGATTTTTTAGCAGAAATGAAATCCCCCGATCTGATTGGCAGCTTTGAAGAATCCGTTTTCCCCCGTTGCCGCAACCCTACGATCGACACATTGGACTGGGGTCGCCAACGGCATCACATTCCCATTTTGGTGGAAATGGATGTAACGGCAGCGCGAGAAGCAATCCACAACCAAAAAACGAAGGCTGGACAAAGAATTAGTTTTACGAGCTGGATTGTTAAATGTATTGCCCAAGCCGTTAGCGAACACAAATCCGTTCATGCCCTTCGCAAGGGGAAAAACCAGCTGGTGATTTTTGATGATGTGGATGTGGTAATCACCCTTGAACGCTCAGCAGGTGCGGGTGAGGCGTTACCTATGCCTTATATTATTCGCAAAGCCAACGAGAAAACTGTTGCTGCCATTGATGCAGAGATCCGCGCCGCACAAAAAT
>DATNOY010000576.1:0-6386 GCA_036703495.1 Coleofasciculaceae cyanobacterium | reverse complement strand
GTATGGAGCTGGCGATCGCCCAACACCCCGGTTGATTCCAAGCTGAGTTTCTGACGGGTTTCTGCCATTCCACATAGCAAAATCACCTGCGGCTGCAGCTGCCGAATTTTGGCGATCGTTATATTGCGCGCTACCGGCAGATTTACGGGCAATCCCCGTAGGACTACCCGATCCGGATCTGGAGCCGTGCAAAGAATATCCTGCAGCAAATCGTCAGCAGAATTGGAAGCTTGCCAGGGCTGCCAGCTGACAAACGAGGTCAGTAAAGCTGTTTTCATTACCTCTATCGCTGCGGCGATCGCGGACTAAAGAGATTCAACCGATTCAATCCGCCACTGCCCCTGCTGCCGGGTGAGATAATACCGGATGCGCAAGTTGTCTGGACTAGCGGTGGCGCTGTCCGGCTTGCCGTTGGTATAAGATTCAATCTTCTCGGTGATGGTGGCCTCAACGGTCGCTTGATCTGCGCCAGAAGCAGTGTCTGGGGAACTGGAGGGTGTACTGGTAGGGCTGGGGCTGGAACTGCCGGTCGTGCTGCTGGTTGTACTGCCGGTGGTGCTGCCGCTGGTCGCACTGGCATCGGCTGCACCAGCATCCGCCGTCACAGAAGCAATCTGTAAATTAGAATGCTCGTATTTTAAGTAAGAGTTGCCATTTTTGACCTGCTCAGCATCGGTCTTCCACTGAGTCAGCATGGGTTCTGCCAAAATCTTATCAAGCTGAGTCAGGTCATGATTTTCTCCCATGGCTGCAGCCTTTGCCGCTAACCAGGTTTCAATCACAGTCTTGGCGTCTTCCTTGGTTAGCGGCGCATTAGACCCCGATGTCGGTCTGCCCTGCTGAGTCAATTGCACAAAGCCCGGCTCTGCCTTCACCACTGCTGGCTCTGCCTGTGGACGACTAAACAGCCGACTGAGCAAGAAGCCTAGCAGCAAAAGACCTAAAACGCCCAATGCCGCCAGGAAGAGGAGGCGATCGAGGCGGGGAGCACTCGAGCGGCGCGATGGCGGATCAGGCTGAACAACTCGCGTAGCGGGTGGAGCAGGCAAGCGATCATCCCGATCGGGTTCTACCACGGCTGACGGCATTCTTAAGCCGTTGCGCCCTTCTGCAGCATGGATCGATCGTTCTGTGGTAGATAAATTGGCTGCGCCGTTGCTATACCCTGAGGCATTGGCTGTTGCCATTGTGCCGCTGGTAAATCCTTGCCCCGCTTCCGGAGTTCTAGTGCGAATGGCAGCCGTTGAGCCTACTTCCCGACGGGTTGCAGGTCGCGAGGGTGCTGGAAAGGGAGTCATGCCCCACTGCTGAGGAACTTCTGGCTCGTTGGGCAGTTCTTCTAAATAAGCCTGCACATCTTCATCGGCAAAATACTCTTTGAGGGAGGGTTGCTTTCTGGCCAAATCACGAAAGTGCGGGAAAACTTCATTTTGCAACCAGCGTTCGCTATAGAGGCAAAGTCCAGGCAATAGGTCAGGGGAGCCTTGGGAATGTTCTCGAATAAAAGCTAACGAATCAAATTCTTGACTCAGCTCTAGCGATCGGCTGGCTTCATCAGTTTGTCCTAGCAGCAAGGCACAAACCGCCTGTTCCAGATGCACATCTTGTCGCGCACCCAGCCGCAATAGCAGCAGTTTAGCCCGCCGAATCAGAGAGGGCTGACGCTCGGCAAACCCCCGTGCCAGCAGCGCATACACTGCCAGATAGGAAGCGACAGCCGAAGGACGGCGAGCCTCGGCTTCAAAAAGCGCCTGTTGTTCAATTGCCGTTAAGTAGCTGCGGAGCTGCTGAATAAACCGTAGAAAATCATCTACGCCCAGCCCAGACTGGTCATCTCCTGAGCCATCAATGCCGCCCCGATCGCGCAGCATATCTTCCAGCAAGCTCAACCCTTGGCGACGGGCATCTTCCCGGTTGCCGGGCATGGCCAGTAGCTCCAAAATCCGATATGGGCGTAGCTTATAGAGATCTGATTGCATTTCGCCCCGCAAACTCGCAAAAATTCCTTCTCGTAACAAAAGCTGCTGCCCTGTTTCCAGAGATTCAGCGGCATTTTCATATTGACCTTGCTGCCATTGCTCTCGCCCTAGCTCCAGACAAGCCAGCGCTACTGTCAATACAATATCTGCTGAGACAATTTCTGGATCACCAAAATCGCCGTTTTTAAGGTTAAGATTACCGCCGCTTAAATAAGGCCGACCGAGCCGTAAAACTAATTCATATTCGCCGAGTTCCAGCAGCACCAGCAGCGCCCCGATAAACCGAGGTTCTGCAATCTCAATGCTAGGGGTGTAGGGATCAACCCCCACGGCGGGGTCAATCAAGGCTTGCCCATAACTACCTTCGTCTTCATCCAAATCACTAGATTTACCGACATCTAGAAGCTCATAGGATTTGGCCAGAAAACTAGCATCATATTCGCGACGCTGTTCTGGATTGGACAATATGGCATAGGCATCCTCTAGCAGCTGCCGACGAGATGCAATGGCTGCCTCTGAGAACTCGCGTCTCGGAAGTTGCTGGGTGCGATCGCGGTGGGCCTGTTGCAGCTGCTCAGCCGTCGCTTGAATTGGTAAACCTAAAATCCGGTAATAATCTAGCGGAATTCGCACAATTCCTATCCCCCGCAACTAGTAAATCTATCCAAACTCCAGCCCGTTCCCACTTAGCAAGATCACTCCCCGATCGCGGTAGGCAGCACCCTCTGTCAACGTCTACCAAAATTCATTCCCAAGCATAGACAAAAAATTGCTCACCTTTACATAAGTTTTCCACTTAACACAGTTGGCGATCGCCTGTCAGCTCAACCAAATTTAATCTAGGTTATACTTCGGACTCTAGCGGAATGCAACTGCTGATTGTCATGGATCAACCCCTTGCCAAACGGTTTTGGTACAGATGTAGCGCCCACAAATAGAGTGTGAACAGGCTAGTATAGGGACAAAAACCAGTCAGAGGTTTTATCGCAGCTGTCTAAATTCGCCATCCGGATGACTACGTCGCTGAACTGAAACTCAATTTAATCACTAGATGTATGCATATTGGCGACGAAAGTAAGCGGGTCTAAAGGGACACTTTCACCCTTAGATGAAAGGGTAGTTCTGAGATTACAGATCTTAGCCGATCCCCTATCCTCTAAGCAGAATTACTATCGCCATATTTTAATTTACAAATAGATTTTAATCACAAGGTGGGCTGAATCCCTCAGTCTTAACCCGTTCTAGCTTAACTTTAGCCAAGTTCTATAGCGGTCCTATAGGACTGCTTTTGATTTGTGAAATCTCTCAGCGGATGGGCTGCGCTGCTACCCCTTCTATAATGGATTTCGCCCAGCTATGGATTTTGCCCAGCTACTGAGTGATCGGTAGAGGCGGTGAGATTGAAGCACAACTGGATCAGCAATCGTGGAAGCAGATGATAAGGATGTGACAATCCTGAACCTGATAGACCTGAAGTCAGCAGGTTGGTTGTCTGCTGTTCGGGCACAGCAGGTAATTGCCGTGATTCGCGCTCCCAGTCTGCAGCAAGGCATTCAGATGGCACAAGCAGTTGCAACAGGCGGGATACAGCTGATTGAAATTACCTGGAACAGCGATCGCCCGGCTCATTTGGTAGAACAGCTCCGCAGCCAGTTGCCGCACTGTTGGATTGGGGCTGGCACTGTGCTGACCCTAGTAGATTTGCAAATGGCGATTGATGCAGGGGCACAATTTCTATTTACGCCGCATGTCAATTTAGATCTAATGCAAAGTGCCATCCATCAACAAGTCCCTATTGTTCCAGGCGCATTAACGCCGAGTGAAATTGTGGCGGCGTGGCAAGCAGGTGCAACATGCGTCAAGGTATTCCCAATTCAAGCAGTTGGGGGTGCAAATTATATTCGCCATCTGCAATTACCCCTGCCACAAATTCCACTGATTCCGACAGGAGGCGTCACCCTAGACAATGCCCCAGATTTTCTACAAGCTGGTGCGATTGCCGTGGGTTTAGGGGGGCAATTATTTCCCAAAGCGGCCGTTGTCGCAAACAATTGGCTAGAAATTACCCAAAAAGCAGCTGACTTAGTCCAGAGATTGCAGTTGATTAGAAATAGCGAGTAAAGTGATGAGAGATCTGCAATCAACAATGGCGTCTTTCTAGAAATGGTGCTTTGTCAAGGTTGCGGCTGTGCTTTAGGGTAATCGCCACTTAATAAGCCTTGATGACCATGAGCCTTAAGAACTCTCTTAAGGAAGCGGTTGTTGTTAAATATACTATTCTGGTTAATTAGTTTAGCTTAGATTTCTAAGCTACAAGAATCGTAAAGCATCTATCAACTCATCCACTCAAGAAGTTCTAAGGGAATTTGTCTCAGGGGTTTGGACTCAAGAACCCTAGCTAATTGATAGCTTGACCGTCGAAGCTGGTGAAATGCTGAGCCAATTTTATCTCGATCTCATTCGTTCAGCCGGTACTAACTTCAATAAACTCGTAAAGTTGGATCAGTGAAATACGCCAGGTTTTCAAGGTGATTGATATCGGGTAAGCAAGATACTCTAATTTCAAATTGTCATAGCAGAAGCCCAAAACAGTTGGGACATCCTTTCTGATTAACCCTAAATCATGAGGTTTCTCTATGCCTTTCAACAGTCGTATTCAATTGAAATCTTGTGGTACTACTGTCCTCAATTTTTTGATGCGAAAAGCTGTGCAACTTCCTAAATCTCTTGATTTTTGTCAAAACGCATTGGCAACCTGGATCCGGCAAGAAATTATGGATGATGATCCGTGGGATGAAGGGTCTTGCGATGAGGATGCCGGGCTAACCTCAGCGGAGGCTATGCAGGCTGGGCAACCGCTTGAGCCTGAGGCGGTTGAGGGCAGCGATCGCCCTTCCCGATCTTCAACAGAGGACTGAGTGCTCAATTCTGCTCGTCTTGTTGGGCTCGTCTGGAGGGCTTTGCCGGGTCAGCTGCCGATTATTTCCGTTTACGCCTTGCCTGCTTGCGCTTCAGGTGAAAGGCATCTTGCCATCGTCCTGAGTCGCTAGATATGTCTTTGACATAAATTGTTGCTCTGACTGCTCCGTAGCGCTCGCGCAAAATGTTTTCTAGACGTTCGCCAATCAGGTGCGCTATGCCCATAAATTCCGGGTGCATCAGCAAATACATCTGGATAGCGATCTGCCGACCTAAAACGCCTTGAGACCGAATTTTGTGGCAATCGGAAACGCCCTCAACCTGGATGGCAATCTGGCGCAACGTTTCGGGTGCGATCGCCATCTGATAAGTCAGGGATGGCAACTGGCAGTGGAGCATGCGCCATAGGCTGGGAGCCAGCATCAGGGTTAGAAACAGGCTGATGAGCGGATCGAGCCAGGCATAGCCCTGAGAAATTCCTGCTAAACCCACCAGCATGAGGATCGTCAGCCAAATATCTTGCAAGATATAGTTGGCGCTGTGGCGCAGGATTGGGTTGCCCAACAAAGTAGACTGGTAACGCTGAAATAAAACCAGGCAGAGATGAACCGCCACCACGACACTCAGTAGCAAAACCAACGGTAGATCAACCTGCAAATCTGTCGGTTCTGTCGAATTTACCCCAAAAGTCTGTAGGTGCAGCCCACAAACGACTAAAAGCGTAAAGCCCATGAATCCAAGGATGGCAGTGAATAGCAAAACTGCTGCAGTATGCCACTGTCGATGGGTGCGCAGTTCTTGCCCTGGGTTTTGCTGCAAAGCCACCGTAGCCAACAGGCTCAATATAATGCTGAAGCAATCTAGCAGCGTATGCAGCAGATCTGCCAGCAGGCTCAGCGATCGCGTTGTCCAGCTCGCCCAAAACTTCACGGCCAAAACCAGTAGCGTCAACCATAGGGTTACGGCTAAAACTTGATAGCTGACGCGGTATCGATTGTATACATCTCCCATGAAGCCGAAGCTAGCACAGGGCGAGTTTTTGGGGGCGAGGGGTCAAGACCCTCAGGCGGTGATGGCTAAATTGTGTATTTGTCGGAGAGCCGGGTCAATTCAAGCGTAGAGATGGGCTTACAAAAAATAATCTGGCTTTAGTCAAGTGCAAACCGCTTTAGACCTTTAGGATCGTGGATTTAACAAAACCCAAAGCTGAATTTTTGAAAGTGCGACATTGTCGCACTTTCAAAAATTAAAAGTTTAGTTTTAATTCGTGATCTTTAAGTAAGCAATGACTACTGAGCAATAACTAGTGAGCAATTACCCAGAAAGCCGTGACAGCCGTGGCAGCCGTGGCAGCAGCAGTAGCGAAACGATTGAGTCGGCGGCCAATCTCCAGGTTTACCAGGGCAGAATGGCTGATGTCCTGCAGCCGCTTAAGCATCCTTGGGGCAGCAACAGCATCTTTGGCACATCCCATCAGCTCTGGCTGAG
>DATNOY010000575.1:0-9387 GCA_036703495.1 Coleofasciculaceae cyanobacterium | reverse complement strand
TGATGAAAAAGCTAATTCCTCGCAATACAACAATTCCCGTCCGGCGATCGGATGTCTTCTCTACATCGGAAAATAATCAAACGATGGTGGAAGTGCATGTGGTTCAAGGTGAGCGGGAGATGGCCAGCGATAATAAATCTCTCGGCCGTTTTAAGCTGATGGGGATTCCGCCAGCACCGCGCGGCATTCCACAAGTTCAGGTGTCGTTTGACATTGATGCCAACGGCATTCTGCAGGTCACGGCTATGGACAAAACAACCGGACGCGAGCAGGGAATCACCATTCAGGGCGCATCTAACCTGAACGAAGCCGAAATTAATCGCATGGTTCAGGAAGCGGAACTCTACGCCGATCAAGATCGCCAGAAGCGCGATCGGATCGAGAAACGCACGAAAGCAGAAGCGCTAACCTATGAGGCAGAACGGCAGCTGCGGGAAGTGGCGCTGGACTTTGGCATGCAGTTTGCCAGTTCCTATCGGCGGCGGATCGAAAATCTGGTGCAGGAGTTGCGAGACCACCTGAAAAAAGATGACGATCGAGGCATTGATATTGCGCAAGCCGATCTGCGAGATGCCCTTTACGATCTACAGCGAGAAGTTTATCAGCTGACTCAAGAAGACGAAGGGGAAACCGATTTCTTTGGCTCAATTCGCCGTACCCTCTCTAGCATTGGCGAGGACTTATTTGGCGATGATGAAGAGTACTATGACGATCGGCGAGACCCTTACAGCCGCGAACCCTATAGCCGCGATTCCTACAGCAGAGATTCCAGCTATGGTCGAGACTATCGGGATTCTAGCCGCGACTCCTACAGCAGAGACAGCTGGGACACTTACGAGCGGGGTAGCCGCGATGCCTATCCTGGAGAAGACTATTCTAGAGGCGAGAGCACCCGAGATAACTATCCCAGCAGCAGTGCCAGAAGCCGCGATACCTATAGCCGCACCGATCGAGATGTTTCAGATCGGGGAGAACGCGATGCCTATAGTCGGGACAGTCGAGACAGCCGAGACAACCGAGACAACCGAGACAGTTGGGATCGAGACAGTAGTCCAGAGAGCCGCGAGCCTTACGATCGGCGCGATCGGGATACCTATGCTCGGGAGGATCGCGATGTCTACGATGATCAAGACCGAGATGCCTATAGCCGGGGCGATCAAAATACCTCTGACCGCAGCAGCCGCAATCCCTATGACCGAGGTGTGAGCCGTAGTCCCAGTCGCGAACCCAGCCGAGATCAGCGAGATCCTTATGGGCAAGACCCCTATGTCCGCGAGAACCGCGATCTGCCCAGCCGCAATCCTGCCGGACGAGAGCGGCGATCGCCCGATACCAGTCGATCTTCCTATGAGGCTAACGCTAATCGGTATAACAGTTCTAACGACGACTGGGATGACGATGATGAGTGGCTCTAACGAGCCGAAGTTCAGTCGATCAGCTCAGCATCATTCCTCCTAAGCCGCAGGCTTGTTCAACTCCTAATTCCTAACCCCTAACCCCTAAACCTTACTCTCCCTACATGCAAAACTTTCGGAACTACTACGCAATCTTGGGAGTTCCCAAAGAGTCCACCGCAGAAGAAATCAAAAAAGCCTATCGCAAGCTGGCGCGGCAATTTCACCCTGACTTAAATCCCGGCGATAAAGCTGCCGAAGAGAAATTTAAAGACGTGGGTGAAGCCTATGAGGTTCTGTCGGATACGGGCAAGCGCGCCCAGTACGACCAGTTCAGCAGCTTCTGGAAACAAAGCGGCTTTCAAAGCACAGCCCGTTCTAAAAGTTGGGGTGGACGCAATGGCCGGGGCGATGACGATGTAGACTTCAGCCAATACCGCGACTTTAACTCGTTTGTAGATCAACTGCTGAACAAGCGATCGCCCAGTCCTCCCCCCACCGCAGAAGAAGTTTATCGTCCGCGCACTACCAAAACATCCTATACAGTTTCGCGTCCTAGCCCTCGCAATGCTGAAGCTCGGCTGACTGTCCCCTTGGATAAGGCCTATACCGGCGGCCGAGAGCGCGTACGTCTAGAAGATGGGCGATCGCTGGAGGTGAATATGCCTCCCGGAATGCTCACCGGGCAGCGCATCCGCTTGAAAGGGCAGGGAGTTGCCGGCGGCGACCTATTCTTGACCATTGATGTGCCACCTCATCCTTTTTTTAGGCTAGAGGGAGCCGATATTTTTTGCCAAGTGCCTGTTACACCCACAGAAGCCGTACTGGGAAGTCCCATTGAAGTTCCAACCCTAGATGGGCTGGTGAAGATGATGATCCCGGCAGGGGTGCGATCGGGTCAAAGATTGCGCTTAGGCGGTAAAGGCTATCCCGTAGAAGGCGATCGGGGCGATCAGATTGTGGAAATTCAAATCGTCACCCCAAAAGATCTGAGTGTGCAAGAGCGTGAGCTTTACGAAAAACTGCGGCAGCTAGAAGCATTTAACCCGCGAGAGCATTTGCCGGTTTAAGGAGATTTCCAGCAATTAAATTACCTTTGTAGTGCGGGCATCTTGCCCGTGACGCGAGCAAGACGCTCGCACTGCAGGTAAATTCTGATCTAGAAATTGCCTAACCTGTAGCAATTTTCAACGGAGGCAAGCCCAGATAATTTTTTGAAAGCCACACTCTGCGCGGCTTTCAAAAAATTATCTAGCTTCAGCCGAGCGCACACTGCGCTAAACCCTGGCTCCTGCCGAATCCCGGATATGCTCTAGCGTCAATACGCCCACCGGGGAGCCATCTTCTAACACCGTTAGCTTTTGCACCCCTGTTTTCAAAATTAAAGACAGGGCATTCCGTAAACTGTCTTGCCGTTCCACCGTCGGTTCGCCGTTAACGCTATAGGCAGCAGGCACCTGTTTCATCGCCGTTTCCACCCGCAATAGCCCTAGCTGCCGCACCATATCATCTGCTCCCACCAGGTGATGAACGAACTGATTGGCCGGTTGAGTCAGCACCTTAAACGGCGTATCGTACTGAATGATCCGTCCTTTCTCCATAATCAGGAGGCGATCGCCTAATCGCAACGCTTCTTCCACATCATGCGAGACAAACAAAATCGTCTTTTTCAGCTGACGCTGCAACCGCAAAATTTCATCTTGTAGCGTGGCGCGGGTAATGGCATCGATCGCCCCAAAGGGTTCATCCATCAGCATCACATGCGGGTCGCCGGCTAAGGCTCGCGCTAACCCAATCCGCTGCTGCTGTCCGCCCGAAAGCTGAGCCGGATAGCGATGGCGATATTCTTGCGGCGGCAGCTGGATCAAGGTGAGCAATTCATCAATCCGCTCTTGGATTCGGGGACGCGACCACCCCAACAGTTTAGGGACAACCGCAACATTTTGCGCCACCGTCATGTGCGGAAACAGCCCCGACTGCTGAATCACGTAGCCAATCTGCTGCCGTAGCTTTGTGACAGGGATCTGGCGAATGTCTTGACCGTTCAAACTGATTTTGCCAGAAGTAGGTTCATACAAACGATTCACCATCTTCAGCAGGGTGGTTTTCCCACAGCCCGAAGGCCCCAAAATGACCACAAGTTCGCCAGCTGCAATCTCGCAACTGCATTGATCTACCGCAGGACGAGATGCAGCCGGAAACCGCAGCGAAACTTGATCAAAACCAATAGCGCTCACGTTAGAGAGGGGGATAGGTGGAGTTTGGAACGGTCTCAACTAGATGCTTAGTCACATCGAACTCACTACAGGAGTTTCTCTTGAGTCAAGAATTCCTTAGCCACTTCAGCAGGTTCCCGCTGCTTACCACTGACTTCGTAATTCAAGCGCTGCATGGTTTCGGTCGTCAATTTAGGAGCAAGCGCATTCAGAGCTTTCGCCACATCCGGATTTGCATCTAGAATCTGTTGACGCACCACAGGCGCAATTTGATAAGGCGGAAATAGCTGCTTGTCATCTTTTAGCAGCACCAGCTTGAAAGCACTAATCTCACCATCGGTACCATAGGCCACCGCCACATCTGCCTCACCATCTACCAACCCTTTGTAGCGCAAACCCGAATCTACTGCCTTATAAGCCTTGAGCTGAAAGTCACCATATTTTTTCTTAATTCCAGGCAGCCCGTCCTCCCGGACTTCAAACTCGGGCGCACCAATCAAAGTCAGCTGACCGGCTTTTTTAGCCATATCGGAGATCGTTTGGATGCCATATTTCTTGGAGCCTGCCTCGGTCATGGCCAGGGCCTGGGTGTTGTTCATGGGAGCTGGATCCAGCCAGATGAGGCTAAACTTCTTTTTGTATTCAGCAGAAACCGTGTCAAACACCTGCTTTTGGTCACTGTTTACAGGCAGTTTCAGCACTGTCAGTAGCCCTGTGCCTGTGTACTCTGGGTATAAGTCAATCTCTCCGCTCTGCAAAGCCGCCTGCGCCACAGGCGTGCCACCCAAATTCAATTTCCGCTCGACTTGAAACCCCGCCTTTTCCAGCACCAGAGCGTACATCTCTCCAATGATGAATTGCTCCGTAAAGTCCTTGGAGCCGACCTTAATCGGAGCTTTGGCATTGGCTGATCCACCACCCGTGCAGGCAATGAGAAAAGCGGCGGTCAAAACTGCTAGAAGCGGCAAGATCAATAAGCGACGGATTCTGTTCATGAACGCTGCTCTCAACGGGGCTATCCAAAAATGGGTAAGTTTATCTTGATATCATACCGGATTCGACTTGGAAGCCAACCTTACGGGAGTCTGATGCAGGATAAAAGAAATTTATTATGCGTCAGCTATGCATATCAGGGCAGCCAGCGGGGACGTAATCCGGTCAGCCCTACTTCTTGAGGTTCAGCCGGGATAGGAACGCCTTGCTGATCTTGGAGAACAGGCAGTACCCAGAGTTTGCTCGCGGCGATCGCCTTTCCATCACTCCCGCGGACGGCTGCATTTTGCGCGGTATCGGCTGCATCAATTACCTGGTCAAACAAAATCCCTAGCCCATCCGGCGACAAACTCATTTGCACATCGCGCTGGATCGGCAATCGCAGCAGATCAATCACGGCCGCTGTGGGCAGGTGAATGGCAGTCAGGTAAGGCTGCTCTTGATAGACCTCTCCCGGCACCCGACGGGTGATCAGGCAGTACAGATTCTTGTTGGCAGGGTCAAACTGGGCACTCAGGATAGAACCATCCGTTTTTAGCAGTTCCTTATCGGTGCCCTGGTTATTCACCAAGAACAGCGATCGCGTTGGATTATTGGGATCAGTATTAAATTTCACCATAGCGGCTGCCGATCCGTCTCTGGCAAACGTCAGCACTACCCCAAATTTGGGTAAAAAGTCCAGCGTTTCCGCATTTTCAGCGATCGGCAAAATTGCCATGCCTTGTCCTTGCGCCATGGCCAGGGCTGTACTATCCGGCGTAATCAAAAAGTCGCCACCGGGTTCAGTTTTGATCGGGGTTGGGGGTGCGCCCGGTTTTAACAGCCAGAGCCCAACCTTGCCCAGATCTTTGCGGGCAACGCGCTGCACGATAATGCTTTGCCCATCTGGCGACAGGTCAAACTTGAGATTTTGAAACGCTTGGTTGTCCAGAACCAGCGTGACCACGCCCGCAGGCTGGTCGGCAGACGGCGCTGCATCCGCCGGCTTACCGCCGGGCGTACTGGCAGGTGCTTTGATCGAGATGCCGGTGGTGACAGTATAAAGCTGCTGATCGAGTAAGCCATTGGCGGAAGTAGTGCGATCGATGGCGGAAAACAAAATCCGATCGCCTTCAGGATAGGCTTTGAAATCCATCACCATCAAATTTTCAGGCGTTAAGATGCGCTGCTGCTGAGTCGTTAGATCTTGAAAGATCAGCCGCCCTGCTTCGTTGCCCTGCACACCCAGATACACAAAGGCCCGATCGCGAGTGCTGAACTGTCCTGTAAACGGCTGGATCTGGCTGCGCGCATCTTCCCCTTTACTGAAGCGATCGCGGGCTCCCTGCAGCTCTAGCTTAAAGGATTTGCCATAAGGAGCAGGGGTATCGAGCGTGTAGGCCATCCGCCGACCCGCCCAGCTAAATTTTCCGGGGACAGGCGGATCTAAGCGTAAATTTTGTTCCACGCTCGCCTGATCCATGGGACGACTAAAAGACACCACAAAAGCCGTATCTTCTGCACCCACCTGCCGATTTTGCCAGGTAAAATCCCGCACTCTGGGAGCCGTGCGATCGCCCTTCAGCACAATTCCACCGATCAACAAGCTCAGCAGCACCATCAGCACAATTGCGATGCGATCGATGGGCTGAAGAGATTTTCGTAGCGTTGTTATCAAATTCGACATATCGAGGAATGGTTGCAGCGTGGCAGGAATGGTTGCAGCGTAAGTTATCGGCAAGACCGCAGCTTAATTTTCGTCGAGGATCACTTTTGTAGAGGAGTAGGATCAAATCATCAGAAGATAAGCTGAGATATTCTAGCCTCATTTAGGCATCTTGATCACCCCCTATTGTTCTCACCCCCTATTATTCTCACCCCCTATGGGCAAGCGACTTATGCCTTCTCATACGCTCACCTCGTTAGGCAACGAAATTTTTTTGGTGAAAGACCTGCTCGAACCTGCGCTATGCCAACATATCGTCCAAGTGACGCAGCAATGCCAACTGCAAGCCGCCGATATTTTGATTGAAACAGTGGATAATCAGGTGCGGAGCAATGACTTGCTCAAGCTGGGTGGCTCTGAACCGTTGCTGCAATCAACCAATAAGCTCCTGTTCGACAAACTCTTGATCGTCCAACAACTCCTGTACCAAACCTACGGCGTCAAGTTTCCTTTTGCGGAGCCCTGCACTATTTTGCGCTATCAAGAAAAACAATTTTATAAACGCCATATTGATAATATTTTGCTAGCAAGCCGGTTTCAGGAGTTGAAGCAAGGAATTCCTACGCGAGATATCAGCGTTGTCGGCTATCTCAATGACGACTTTGAAGGCGGCGAAACTTACTTCGATCGCCAAGATCTCAAAGTAAAGCCACAAGCCGGAGCTGTTCTGATCTTTCCGGCATATTTTACCCATCCTCACGCATCGCTGCCGATCCTTAAAGGGGAAAAGTATGCGTTTACCAGCTGGTTGTTCCATTAAGTTCTAGACTTTAATGACGTTAATGGCGTTTGAAATTCTGATTATTTTGCTACTGACGATCGCAAACGGCATTTTCTCGATGTCAGAAATGGCGATCGTCTCGGCCCGCAAGACGCGCCTGCAGGAGCAAGCCGAGCAGGGCAACGTGGGTGCCAAGGCGGCCTTGGATCTGGCTAACTCTCCTAATCATTTTCTGTCTACGGTACAGGTCGGGATCACCCTGATTGGGACACTGACTGGAGTCTTTGGGGGGGCTTCCCTCTCTAAACCGCTGGCGACCTACATTAGCATGATTCCCGCTCTCAAGCCTTCTAGCGACGCGATCGCCCTTGCTTTGGTGGTGGTGATCATCACCTATCTGTCGCTGATCATTGGCGAACTGGCTCCCAAACGGCTAGCCCTCAACAACCCCGAAAAAATTGCCGCTAGCGTTGCTGCTCCGATGCAGGCGATCGCCAAAATTGCCGCCCCGGTCGTGCATTTACTCAGCCTCTCTACCGACCTAGTGCTGAAGCTGCTGAGAGCCAATGCCCCCTCCGACGAACCGCTCGTCACCGAGGAAGAAATTAAGGTACTGGTGCGGCAAGGAGCCGAGGCTGGCATGTTCGATGCAGCCGAGCAAGATATGGTGGAACGGGTGTTTCACCTGGGGGATCAACAGGTCAACGCCCTCATGACGCCTCGTCCTGATATTGTTTGGCTAGATCTAAATGATTCAGCTGAAGTCAATCGCCGCAAGATGATTGACAGTCGGCATAGCCGCCTGCCCGTTTGTCAGGAGGCACTCGATAATGTCCTGGGGGTCGCCCATGTGGCCGATATTTTGGCTCGCAGCCTTTCCGGACAGCCGATCGATCTGACAACATTGCTGCGCCCCCCCTTATTGATTCCAGAGAATACCCATGCCCTGAAAGTGCTAGAGCTATTTAAACAGTCGGGTACCCATATTGCCCTACTGGTTGATGAGTATGGCGTTATTCAAGGACTGATTACCCTAAATGACGTCATGGAAGTCATCATTGGCGATGTGCCGTTTGCCGATAATCCCCAACAAGTGAGCATCATTCGGCGGGATGACGGCTCCTGGCTCGTGGATGGCATGTTGTCTAGCGAGGAACTGAAGGAGTTGATTGAGGTCGAGGAGCTACCCGCAGAAGAGCAAGGCAACTACCAAACCCTAGCGGGCTTTGTAATCACGCAACTCGGGCATATTCCCCGACCCTCTGACCACTTTCAATGGAACGGGTTCCGCTTTGAAGTGATGGATATGGACGGCAACCGGGTGGATAAAGTGCTGGTAGCGCCATTAAAACGGTTGAAACAGGAAGAGCTGTAGCCGCCTAGCGCCGACGGACTATCGCTTGAGGGCTAACGTTAATCCATCAGCGATCGCCAGCAGACTCAAGCTCACCCGCTGATCCTGATGCAGTTTTTGGTTGAAGGCACGAATTTTCTCAGTGCGGTTATCCTGTACCTGTGGATCGGCCACTTGTCCTGACCAAAGAACGTTATCCACCACAATCAGTCCACCCGGACGCACCAACTGCAGCGATCGCTCATAATAATTTTCATAGTTGCCTTTATCAGCATCAATAAAGGCAAAGTCGAACGTATTCGCTTCCCCTGCAGCTAACAGCTGATCCAGCGTTTCCAGAGCGGGAGCAATCCGCAGATCAATTTTGTGGTCTACGCCTGCTTGCTGCCAATAGCGTTGGGCGATCGCCGTATACTCCTCGCTAACATCGCAAGCCACCAACCTGCCGTCTGGCGGGAGGGCAATAGCAACGCAAAGGGAGCTGTATCCGGTAAACACTCCCACTTCCAAGGCTTTTTTAGCGCCCATCAGCTGCACGAGCAACCGCATGAACTGGCCCTGTTCTGGAGCAATCTGCATCTGGCTCATCGGATGACTGGCCGTTTCTTGCCGCAGCTTTTGCAGAAGCTCCGGCTCCCGCAATGAAGCAGCAAGCACGTAATCATACAGAGCGGGTTCTAAAAAGGTTTTATCCGTCATACTGCTACCTCGGAGCTTTTAGGTTCACGATGAGACTTTGGCTAGGCACTGTTTTTGGCTATTGCTAAGGCTATTTCTAAGGTTGTGAAGCTGCCCCGATCCCGTCTTCACTATGCAGCATAGCGAGATGATAAACCAGTTCATCGGTCATCTCCATAAAAAATTGCATCTCTACTCTGAGAGATGCAATTTGTTTAAGTTTCTTCCATTGTCTGGCAAACTGGCCAGTCGTCATAGTGCCTTAAAGTGCCTTAAGCCGTCTTGTCCCGCCGCCGCTGCCGCCAGAAGAAACTGCCCATAGCCAC
>DATNOY010000574.1:0-2465 GCA_036703495.1 Coleofasciculaceae cyanobacterium | reverse complement strand
GAGTTCCCATGCTCAATACAAAGATTGACCATGGTAATGATGATTTGTGGAAGCAGTTCAGGCTTAGCCATGAACACAGGGGTACAGAGAATCTTTAAAATCTGCATGGCAGCCAGCTTATACGGATCGGTCATCACCGTTAGATCTGACAAGTCGGTCAGGGCGGGCAAATCTACCAATAAGCTCTCCTCTGCTGCCAAAATTGTCAGAGGAATGCCCAGCTGTTCTAAAACTTGTAAACCAATGTCGATCGCCTTGACTAACTCAAGCTGTGCCATGCAAATTTGCATTTGCAATTCGTATACCCTAACGCGATCGAGCAAGTTCGTAGCATGGCTTAAAGCAATCTCCGCTAGGGTATTGGCTTGCTCAAAATTAATGTTGAGATATTCTGCTTCCGCTGTTTCAATGTAAAGTTTCAGAGTAAAGGCATACTGCTGCCAACAGTCTGCCGACAGCAGCGCTAACCCAGTCTGAAAGTAGCGTAAAGCAGCGCTATAAGCAGCAGACGCTTTCGCTTTCTCACCCGCCATCAGATTTAACCGCGCCAACTCATCCCGCTCTGACGGTTGCTGAATCAAATCTTGACCCAGGTTCAGTTGATTGGTGATATCAAAAATCTTTTGGATTCGTTGCTCCTCTGGCGTCTTTTGTAACCAGCCCCGCCCGATTTGCCAGTGAACAGCTTTGCAATTGGCTTCAGGAATGAGAGAATAGGCAGCCTGTTGAATCCGATCATGAACAAACTTATACTCAATAGCGGAACGATTGGCAGGCAGCGGGACATTTAGCTCAACCGATTTGTGGGCCAGGCTTAGAGGTAGAATCAACCCTTCAGCGATCGCTATTCTTAATGCCTGGGCTACGTCTGGTGGGGATAGGTCGGCTGCAAAGGCCAGCGTTTCTAAATCAAACTGGTTGCCAATGCAGGCAGAGAGCTGCAATATCTGCTGAGTTCGATCGCTGAGCTTCTGGATCTTCTCTGCCATTAAATCTACGACGTTATCGGTGATCCCTCGCTGCCGAATTTGCTCTATCGACCATTGCCAGATGCCTACCTGTTCATTAAAGACTAGCAGTCTTTCCAGGTAGAGAGCTTTCAAAAATTCATTCATAAAAAAGGGGTTTCCCCCCGTTTTTTGCTGCACTAGTTCTGCCAGAGTCAGGCAGTCAGACGGCTGGCAATGCAACGTATCTGCAATCAGCTGGTTGATATCAGCTAAGCTCAAAGCCGAGAGTGAAAGCACATTAACATTCCTACCCGCCTGCCGAATGTCATTCACCATCTGCATCAAAGGATGAGCAGCGTTGACCTCATTATCCCGATAGGCTCCAATCAAGAGCAGGTGCCCCTCGGCGGTGGTAGCCAGCAATTGGATCAGTTTTAATGAGGCGCTATCTACCCACTGCAAATCATCTAGAAAAATCACAAGGGGATGGTTTGGCTGGGTAAAGACATGAATAAACGTTTGAAACACTTGATTAAAGCGGTTCTGAGCTTCGATCGGAGGTAACGCAGGCACCTTGGGCTGATTGCCGACAATCCGTTCTAAGGCCGGAATCACCTGGGTGATGACTCCGCTGTTAGAGCCGAGGGCTGCCAAGATCTTCTCGCGCCATTGACTCAGCTGCGTTTCGCTTTCAGTCAGCAATTGCTTGATCAGCGCTTGAAAGGCTTGGGCGATCGCAAAGTAAGGGATATTGCGCTGATACTGGTCAAATTTACCGGCAATGAAATAACCCTGCTGTTGGGTAATGGGTTTATAAATTTCTTGCACCAATGCCGATTTACCAATACCGGAATATCCCGAAACTAACACCAGTTCAACAGGGGTTGCAGGAGTAGCGGCTGAGCGATTTTTGGAACCGTCTACCTCTAACGTCTCCGAACCCTCAACAATTCGCTGAAATGCCGTGAGCAACGTTGCCACTTCCGACTCTCTGCCATACAGTTTTTCGGGGATATGAAATTTTTCAGAGCTGTCATGTTGCGCCAAGGGAAAGTAGGCAATCTGTCCCTGCTGGAGCTGAGTGAGACAATTTTCTAAATCTGCTTGGATGCCCCAGGCGCTTTGATACCGCTCTTCGGCCGTTTTAGCCAGCAATTTAAGCACGATCGCTGCCACAGTGGGAGGAATAGCAGGGTTAATTAAATTGGGAGGAATCGGTTCCAACGCAATGTGATAATGCACCCACTCCAGCGGGTCATCCGTTTCAAATAGCAGCTGATGGGTCAGGAGATGATAGAGTGTTGCACCCAGAGAGTAGAAATCGGTGCGGTAGTCTAAAGAGCGGTTCATTCTGCCCGTTTGTTCGGGAGACATGTAGGCTAGGGTTCCCTCTAAAACCGTCGGATGTTTGAGGGTTAAGGTTTCTCGGGGTAAAGAGGTGGAAATGCCAAAGTCAATAATTTTCAGCTGCTGCGTTTCTGGATTAACAACAATATTGGAAGGATTGATATCTTT
>DATNOY010000573.1:0-2745 GCA_036703495.1 Coleofasciculaceae cyanobacterium | reverse complement strand
AAACCTGAACTGCTGAACTCGGTCGGGCGATCGCAGAAAAGGAGCGATCGCCCAATGACAACCCCAGATAATAACGAACTTTCTCTAGTAAACCTTCGGTAGGTTTTGGGCTAAAAGCCTTGTGGTGCATGACAACTACGCCGCACTCTACTCGAACTTGGCTCACCCAAAGAATGTGCAGTTTAGCCGCGATCGGACAAATTTTCTCTGGTCAATCTGGAATAAGGCGCTACCGAATTGAGGAAGTACTTAGTGCATATCCAGTTGCTTGTCTCCTCGCTCTAGTTTGTTCCCGCAGTGCATCTACACATCATTCCTAGAGGAGCCAAATTCGGATTTCAGCTCTTGCTTTTGCCAAGGGCTGAAAATGGGACGAATTTAGCCTGGATTTAGCAAAACTCTCCATCGTGTGTTCACCTTTGCATAGCCCCATGCAATCGACCGTGTTACTTCTGTGCATCATTGATGCCACAAAATCCTGAATCGACTAGTTTGCTCCAAACACAGTCCTGTCGTCACTTTTCATTGATTTAAAAGGTCGCCCCCATGAACACCGTTCAATCTTTTGCTACGGACGCAATTTCGCTGGCCAATTTTCAAGATCGATCCTGGATCTTGGGAACAATTGCGGGTTCAACTCAACCCTCGATCAGTAACGATGGCATCCTGAAGTTGACTGATGCTGTTAACGATCAAGCCGGTTTTGCAGTCTACGACAAACCGATCGCAACGAATCAGGGATTGTCTATCAGTTTCAACTTTTTTGCCTATGGTGGCACCGGTGCAGATGGACTGAGCGTGTTCCTGTTAGATGGCTCAAAACCCTCTCCTACCGCTGCTGGAGCCTATGGTGGTGCATTGGGCTATACCCAGCGCACAACAGGTTCACTGCTTCCGGGATTGGCAAACAGCTACCTGGGCATTGGTTTTGATGCCTATGGCAACTTCTCTAATTCCACTGAAGGGCGCGTCGGTGGAATTGGCTTCACACCCGATGCGGTTGCCCTCCGAGGCAGCGAGGCCACTCGCTACCCCTACTTGGCTGGGAATACAATTCCCTTCAGCATCGACAATCCTGGCACTGGTGCAACGCGAGCAGATGCTTTGCGCAAAGCCCGAATTGATTTGACTCCGTCCGGATTGCTGAGCGTTACCGTTCAGGCAGATTTGAACAAAGATGGAGATTTTGATGATCTCAATGAAACTGTTAAGGCGATCGATTCCTTCGATGTCGTTGCCGCTAACGGAGCGCTGCCAGCTACGCTAAAGCTAGGCTTTGCCGCTGCTACTGGAACTTTGACCAATATCCATGAAGTTCAAGATGTGCAAGCCAGCGTTAACCAGGCTCCAGAAACCGTGGATACGGAAGTGATCTTAAAAGCGAATGATACGGTGAATCTAGCAGAACTTTCTGCAACCGATAGGGATGGAACGATTGCTTCCTTCAAAGTTACTACCTTGCCTGCTGCCGCTCAGGGCACCCTGTTTCTCAATACTCCCACTCGTGGAAAAACGCCTGTAGCTGCTGGGCAAGTGTTAACACCTGACCAAGTCAAGCAGTTAGTCTTCCAGGCAAATGCCGGCTTTACAGGAGACCGTTTTACCTATACCGCCATTGATAATCTGGGTGCAGCAGATGCTACACCTGCTACCGTTAAATTGGTGCAAGAGCAGGGTTCCTGTAAGCCTGGAATCACTATCAAAGGCGATCGCCGCGCTAATTTTATGCGGGGTACAGACGGCAGCGACAAAATGTGGGGCCAAGGCGGAGACGATCGCCTCGTTGGTCAAGGCTGTCGCGATCAGCTAGATGGTGGCCCAGGTAACGATCGGCTCTGGGGTGGAGATGGCAACGATAAACTCAGCGGTGGCCGCGATCGCGATCGCCTGTTTGGGGATAGCGGTAACGATCGGCTGTTTGGGGGTCTGGGTGCAGATCATCTACACGGCGGTCAGGGTAAGGATTTTCTCAAAGGGGGTAAAGGGCAGGATGTCTTGCAGGGTGACCAGGGCAATGATGTCCTGCGCGGCGGATGGGATGCAGATCAAATTATGGGTGGCAACAACCGGGATGCCATCCGGGGAAATCAAGGCGATGATCGGTTAGATGGTGGTCTAGGGGATGATACTCTGGGTGGCGGACTGGGAAGTGACCGAATCTGGGGCAGATTGGGGAACGATCGCCTTCAGGGCGGTCATGGCGAAGATTGGCTCTATGGCGGTGGTGGTCGCGATCGCTTAGTGGGCGGCTCCCAGGATGATGTGTTGGTCGGTGGTACGGGTGCTGATACCCTCAAAGGTGGAGAAGGTCGCGATCGCTTTGTCTATCGCTCTGCGAAAGAGGGTCGCGATCGCATCATCGATTTTGAAGTCTCACAGGACATCATTGATCTCAAGCCAATTCTGAGCCAGAGTCAGTACCAGAGTACCGATCCATTCGCCCGGTATGTCAAACTTATGCAGCGGGGTGCCAACACCGTTGTTTACTTAGATTCCAACGGCAATGCCCCAGGTGGGTTCAAACCTTTGGTGACGCTAACGAATGTGGCAGCCGCTACGCTGGGAGCTAACCAGTTCGCAATTTAAAGCTCAGCGTAACTGCGGTTCTAGTGTCGTAAAAACTAAATTTTGCGACATGGGGGGTTGAGGGCGCAGCCCTCAAGCAGGGGTGAAGGGGTTCCACCCCTTCACCCCTTACAAAAAATATTCTGGACTGCACGCAGTGGAGAACAGCTATAAGCCTCA
>DATNOY010000572.1:0-2948 GCA_036703495.1 Coleofasciculaceae cyanobacterium | reverse complement strand
ACAAAGATCGAAGATCCGATCGCCGTCATTTTCATGTCTGCACTGTTTTTGCCCGCCGGAACATGAATCAGTTGGTAGCCCCGCGCATGAAAGTCCAGATCATATTTGCCCATGTTGCGCCAGTTGGCAAAAGCAATTTTGATTTGGATGGAGTAGTTGCAGCTATTTTGGAGAAACTGTTCCTCTTCTGCCGAGAGTTTAATATTTTCCGCATCTAACAGCAGGATAGCGATCGCGCCGGGGGCTTCAGCATCGTCCTCAGGAGTTTGCGCCTCAGCCGATAGCGACTGCTCTAACTGAACAGGCTGGGATAAGACAATCTGCTCCGCTTGTCCTACCAGGGTTTTGAACGCATTCAGTTTGAAGAAATCCGGAATAAATACGGCTTTTAAAACTTGTTCAAACCGCTGCATGAGTAAAGCTTGTGAGGGCGATCGTTCGGCTCCTTGAGTCAGTTCTATAGAGACTGTCCTGATCAATTCTGCCCGCTGCTGGGTATGGCTCCAATCTAGCGATCGATACCTTTCAATCAGAAAATCAGCCTGCTGCTGCTGTACGGCGATGATGGCCTTATAGATCAGCACGCTCAGTTGATGACTCAGTTGATGAATAATCGCTGTATCGTTCACGAAAACCTCAACACAGTTGAAAGGTGCAGAATTTAGCAGCAGGACCTTGGTGTTCAAAGGCTACAGCAGCTAATCGTCTTTTTACGAATTTTATAGAGTTTTTATAGAGTAAATACTTGATTAAGTATGCCCTTTAAGATTCGGAAATCGCGATTGCAGACGCTCGCTTCCTCCCTCAGATGCGCTATCTCGCTCATAATGATAAGAAGATGCTTTACATTGCTTTACTATGGCGAGAGACTTGCGGGAATTTTTGAAATACATTGAGCAACGGGGACAACTCCGGCGCATCAGCGCCCTGGTTGATCCAGACCTGGAAATTGCCGAGATTTCTAACCGCATGTTGCAACAGGGTGGCCCGGCACTGCTGTTTGAAAATGTCAAAGGGTCGCCTCATGCCGTTGCGATTAACGTTATGGGCACCGTAGAGCGAATCTGCTGGGCCATGAACATGGAGCAGCCCGCAGAGCTAGAGACATTGGGTAAAAAGCTGGGAATGCTGCAACAGCCCAAGCCGCCAAAGAAAGTGTCTCAAGCGATCGACTTTGGCAAAGTCTTGTTTGATGTGGTCAAAGCCAAGCCTAGTCGAGATTTTTTTCCGCCCTGCCAGCAGGTAGTTGTCGAAGAAGATCTGCTGAATCTCAACGAAGTGCCAATGATTCGGCCGTACTCAGGGGATGCTGGGAAAATTATTACTTTGGGGCTGGTGATTACCAAAGACTGCGAAACGGGCACCCCAAATGAGGGCGTCTACCGGCTGCAGCTCCAATCCAAAAACACGATGACCGTCCACTGGCTGTCGGTGCGGGGCGGTGCTCGCCACTTGCGCAAGGCCGCCGAACGGGGACAAAAATTGGAGGTGGCGATCGCCTTGGGCGTTGACCCGTTGATCATCATGGCAGCCGCCACGCCGATTCCTGTTGATCTTTCGGAATGGCTGTTTGCCGGACTCTATGGCGGTTCTGGCGTCAAGCTGGCGCAGTGCAAGACCGTTGATCTAGAAGTTCCAGCCGATTCGGAATTTGTTCTAGAAGGCACCATCACCCCTGGCGAAATGCTGCCCGATGGGCCGTTTGGCGATCACATGGGCTATTACGGCGGGGTTGAAGATTCGCCCCTCGTTCGCTTCCATTGCATGACCCACCGCAAAGACCCGATTTACCTGACAACGTTTAGCGGTCGCCCCCCTAAGGAAGAAGCGATGATGGCGATCGCGCTTAACCGCATCTACACGCCCATTTTGCGGCAGCAAGTTTCAGAAATCGTCGATTTCTTTTTGCCAATGGAGGCACTCAGCTACAAGGCAGCCATTATCTCAATTGACAAAGCCTACCCAGGACAAGCAAGGCGGGCAGCCCTGGCCTTTTGGAGTGCCTTGCCTCAGTTCACTTACACCAAGTTTGTGATTGTGGTGGACAAAAATATTAACATCCGCGACCCGCGCCAAGTAGTGTGGGCTATCACCTCTAAAGTCGATCCGGTACGGGATGTGTTCATCTTGCCAGAAACGCCGTTTGATACGCTGGATTTTGCTAGCGAAAGGATTGGCTTGGGCGGTCGCATGGGGATTGATGCCACCACCAAAATTCCACCCGAAACCGATCATCCCTGGGGTGCGCCTCTAGAGTCCGACCCTGGTGTGGCGGCAATGGTGGAACGCCGCTGGGCAGAGTATGGTTTAGCCGGGTTGCAATTAGGACAAGTCGATCCCAATTTATTTGGTTACGACATGCGATAATCACCCGCAGTGACTTGCTCGTTACCTATCTGACTTGCCATGTGGAACTCGATCGCTGCCCAGATTAGCCGCGCTACGCACTCAGATTTCCAGATCATAGAGCGGCGATCGATCGGGGGGGGCAGCATTAATCAGGCTTATGCCCTATCTGGCAGCACTGGATCTGCAACTCAATCGGGCAAGACGCAAACTTATTTTGTTAAACTCAACCAGGCCAGTCAGATGAGCATGTTTGAGGTGGAGTTCCTGGTCCTGCAGCAAATGGCAGCCTCCCAAACGATTCGCGTGCCGCAACCGATTTGCTACGGCATGGCAGAGTCTTCAGCCTATATTGTGTTGGAATGGCTAGAGCTGGGATATGGCAACGCTCCAGCCTGGGAAAAGATGGGTTACCACCTGGCAGCGCTGCATCGGGTGACGAGTGAGCAGGGATTTGGCTGGGATCGCAATAATACCATCGGCTCTACGCCGCAAAACAATCCTTGGACAGAGGATTGGATCAATTTCTTTACTACACATCGTTTAGGCTATCAGTTTCAGCTAGCCAGCCGTCGGGGCGGGCGCTTTCCTCAACAGGATAG
>DATNOY010000571.1:0-2770 GCA_036703495.1 Coleofasciculaceae cyanobacterium | reverse complement strand
GCGGGCAAGTCGATCAAATCTGAGGTTTTTTTCCCGCTCAGAATTGCTGCCGTTTCCTGTAAACCCTGTCCAACATCGGATGCGCTGGGCTGATCGGGAAATTTCACCTCAAACAGCTTTAAGACCTGTAGCGCGGTATTCAC
The DNA here is from genome assembly GCA_036703495.1 of Coleofasciculaceae cyanobacterium. Classification (GTDB taxonomy): domain Bacteria; phylum Cyanobacteriota; class Cyanobacteriia; order Elainellales; family Elainellaceae; genus Drouetiella. The sequence continues at coordinate 2,627 of DATNOY010000571.1, read as the reverse complement.
CGCTTCCCGTAACTTGTTTTGCCGCATGCAAGCCTGAATCTGAACTTCATACACTTTGGTTTTATCTAGGAGTGAAGTGGCGCGATCTTGCACAACCTGGATAAAGTGATTCATTTCATCGAAATCACCACTCAGAAATGCGGACTCTGCTATTTCCTCATGTAGGGCTAAGGTCAATTCATACTGACTGTCCCAACTCTCCTCAACTAACACCGCTAATCCCGCCTGTAAGTACTTGGTCGCCGCCGCATAGGCCGCTGCGGTTTTGGCTTTGCGGCCTGCCATTAAATTGAGGTGGGCAATTTCGCTGCGTTCAGATTCCTGAGTAATTAATGCAATGCCTAAGTTCAGATGATCAACAATTTCAAATATTTTGTCTGATAGCGTTTCTGGTACCGTGTTGTGCCACAGCAACCGCCCAATTTGCAGATGAGTAATGTGCTTGGAACTTTCATCAATGAGGGCATAGGCAGCTTGTTGCACCCGGTCATGCAGGAACTTGAACTCCAGGCTAACTTGATGGACTTCATTGATATCTTCTGGAGTAACTTTCAATTCAGAGATAGGTAATATTAAGCCTTCCTCAATTGCGGACAGAAGGTTTTGATAGGCAGCGGCTGGCGATCGCTTATAAATGAGCGCTAGGGTTCGTAAATCAAACGTATTGCCCACACAAGCCGCCAACTGCAAAACTTGCTGAGTGGAGTCAGGCAGCTTTTGCAACTTCCGGATCATCAACTCCACAACGTTGTCTGTGATGCCCATGGCCTCAATTTGAGCAATATCCCAGTGCCAGCCTGCCTGGTTGTCCTGGGACGCAAGGCGGAACGTTAGTAAATTCTCTTGATGCAACGTTTTGAGAAATTGATTCACAAAAAATGGATTACCCGATGTTTTTTGGATAACTAATTCGGCTAAGGGTTGCACCGTCATTGCATCACTATGGAGCGCATCTGCAATCAGTTGGGTAATATCTTCAAGCGCCAAAGGAACCAAGGCTATCTCTTCAATGGCAACGGCTTTAGTCCGCAGTAATTCCAGGGTGATCATGAAAGGATGTCTTGAGCTAACCTCATGATCTCGATAGGCTCCGATCAGCAAAAGATAGCCTATTGCCGCATCGCTCAGGATGACTTCTAGCAGCTTGAGCGTAGCAGAATCCGCCCATTGCAAATCATCTAGGAAGAAGACTAAGGGATGCTCTGGTGAACAAAAGACGCGAATAAAGTTTTGAAAGGTTAAATTAAATCGGTTTTGCGCTTCTGTGGCCCCCAGTTCAAGTACGGCAGGCTGTTTGCCGATCACCCATTCCACTTCTGGAACAACATCAATAATCACTTGAGCATTACTACCCAAAGCCACCAACAGTTTTTCTTGCCATTGAGCCAGCTGGGCTGCACTTTCCGTCAACAGTTGCTTCACCAAGGCTTGAAAAGCCGCGATAATGGCTGAGTAGGGAACATTCCGCTGAAATTGATTAAATTTACCGGAAATAAAATATCCCCGTGCGCCCACAATGGGTTTGTGAACTTCATTCACCAAAGAAGATTTACCCACTCCTGAGAAACCGCTCACCAACATCAGTTCGGTGTTGCCTGCACTGACCCGCTGAAACGCTGCCATCAGTAGACCCACTTCGCGATCGCGCCCGTATAGCTTCTGGGGAATGGAGAATTGGCTAAATAAATCTAAATCTCCCACTTGAAAAGCCGTTATCTGACCTGAGGTTTGCAGCATCTGCAGGCAAGTCTCTAAGTCCTCTTTAAGCCCTAAAGCGCTCTGGTAACGATCTTCAGCCGTTTTAGCCAGCAGCTTCATGACAATGGCAGACACCGCTTCTGGAACCCTGGGATTCACCCGATGGGGGGGCACTGGGATTTTAGCAATATGACAGTGGATCAGTTCGAGCGGATCAGTGGCTGGGAACAGCAACTGCCCAGTCAACATTTCATAGAAGGTCGCTCCTAACGAGTAAAAGTCGGTGCGATAGTCAACGGAGCGGTTCATTCGCCCGGTTTGCTCAGGCGACATGTAAGCGAGCGTTCCCTCTAGTAAGTTGGGATTACCCACAATGGGATTTTCTCTGGAAAACCGTGAGGAAATTCCAAAATCAATAATCCTGACTTCGCAGGTGGTTTGGTTAACCAGAATGTTATGAGGCTTAATATCTTTATGAATCAGGTGGTGTTCATGCAGTTGGGCCAGTACTGCAGCTAAGTGAATGGCAACCTTCAAAAAACTGTCGATCTCAAACGGCCGAGCCGCAATGACATTAGCTAATGGCTCTCCAGAAAAATCCGACAGAACCAGCACCCATTTGTTAAGATGGTTTTCCAATGCTAAAGGCTTAATACTTTTTTCGATTTCTAAGGCTTGAAGAATTTGGTATTCGTGCTTTAGTCGGGCAAGTTCTTCCAGGGTGGGGTATTCGGCTCTCAGCGTTTTCAGAATGACAGCGGTTGAGTTGAGCTCGTTGGCAAACTTCTTCTCAGCCCGATAAACGCAGGTCACTGCTCCTTCATAAAGGGTTTCCAGCAGATTGTAGCCAGCGATCGCATGATTCATATTGCTACTTCTCAGACCCCCTCTTGACTTCGCCGACCTGGACAACGAAGCTGTTACCTTTC
>DATNOY010000570.1:0-2300 GCA_036703495.1 Coleofasciculaceae cyanobacterium | reverse complement strand
AGGTGTCATGGGGTAAGCGATAGCCATCGCTGACGTAGGTATCGGTGCCCCAATCAAACTGAATCCCTGGTTTGCCATCGCTGCGAATGTTAGACCCTAGATTAATTACCCCGATCGCTCGCTGATTGCCCAGCCCTTTGTCAGCAAAGTTAAGAGCCGGGCGATCGCTCTGGCTATCGTTCCAACCGAACAGGGTGGCTTTCCACTGAGTGGCAGAATTAACAGCATCCTCAAATGGAGTTACAGGTACAATCTCAAAGTCGAGATGAGGGCTGCTCTGGTCGTTCTTGTCATAATATTCCACGGTAATTGGCAGCGGCTTTTTACCATCGGTATAGAAATAGCCTGAGTGGGGCAGGTAGGGTTGATCCATCCATTGATCCACTACCGTTTGTTTACCCCCTGGTTGCTTACCTATTTGGACGCGCACTCCATCATTGGCCCGCACTTTCACCTGATAGAATCCTGGAGAGAGCGATCGCTCAGTGGTAAACCTAGCCGAAAAGCCGTCTGTCTGGATGGGTGTGCCTGTTGCCCAATCGCGGGAAAACTGAAGGGTACCGTCTCCCACATATTCAGTCAACGTAGTCCGACCTGACAAATTAAGATTGTCATAGTATTGAGCCTGAAATTGCCCCAGCGAGTCGGCCGAAACGCTTAGTTTATAGCGAGTTTTGTCAGTCCGGGAACTGGGAAAGACCCGAATTTGATAGGTGCCTGGATCTAAGTTGAGATCCATCTTTTCTTTACGTTTCCCCAATTGCTGTGAGATAGACAGCCGTTCGCTGCGGTCTAGCCGACCGTTGCGATCGCGATCGGTCAGCAACTCCACATCAGCATTTGCCTGTAAACCCGTCAGCGCCAGGCTAAAACTGCTGCGCTGCCTCAGCTTAAAGCTGTAATAGTCGTTGCGATCGCGTCCGCCCACTGCATTGGTGAGAGTTTGATTGAAGGCATTCAGTTTCAGCGGGGTAGCCGTACGAGGAGAATTATCACGGAGGTCTGGCATGGCAATCGCCCGTCGGGTAGAGCTGCATTCGTCAAGGGTATGCGTCAGGAGATGAGCTAGGCTCAACCTGTCGCGTTCGGATACCCTACTCGACGCGACTGGCGGAGGCTGAGTTCCTCAAAGGGTTCAGGCTGTTGGAGCAGAGGGATCTGGAGAAAATCGCCATACGTCATCATTAGGTGGGTCTGTATTAGATGAGTCTGTAGATCAAATTTGCCGCCTAGTCGAATGGGAGCATCGCTGTAGAATATTCGATCGCAGCAGCGCAATAGTTGAGAACAATGCATGGGATTTTGTTAGGTTAAGGAGGGATAAATTTTGCAGCGCCATAGAGCTGCATTATCAGGCGCTACCCTATGTTGCGGTTGGGCAAATCTGCCCAGTCCCACCTGCTTGATCCAGCTGCCTCCCATTCAGTCAGCCCGTTCAGTCAAACCCGTTCAGTCAACTTTGTAAATCACCGTCGTTAAGCCATCATGACCACTCGCCGAATTTTAGACTTGCTCAGAACCGGACAACCCGACGAAACTGTCACTATCCAGGGCTGGGTTCGCACCAAACGCGAATCCAAAGGCTTTTCGTTTGTGGAAATCAACGATGGCTCATCGATGGCAGGGCTGCAGGTGGTGGTCAATCAAACGGTGCCCCACTATGCCGAGCTGGTTAAAAAGCTAAATACGGGCGCTTCTGCTGAGATTTCGGGTACTTTGGTGGCGTCTCAAGGCAAAGGGCAGCGGATTGAACTGCAGGCAGCTGCTGTTACGGTGTACGGTGAAGCCGATGCAGAAACCTATCCCTTGCAGAAAAAGCGGCACTCGTTTGAATTTCTTAGGACGATCGCCCATCTGCGGGCCCGCACCAACACCATGGGAGCCGTTTTTCGGGTGCGTAATGCCTGTGCTACCGCCGTCCATACCTTCTTTCAAGAACGCGGCTTCCTGTGGATGCATACGCCACTGATTACGGCCAGCGATGCTGAAGGCGCGGGAGAGCTGTTCACTGTCACCACACTCGATTTGAAAAAGCCGCCCTTGACAGAGCAGCAAGAGATTGATTTTAGCCAGGACTTTTTTGGCAAGCGGGCTTACCTGACAGTTAGCGGTCAACTAGAAGCCGAGATTATGGCGATGGCCTTCACCAATGTCTACACCTTTGGGCCAACCTTTCGGGCCGAAAATTCCAATACATCGCGGCATTTAGCAGAGTTCTGGATGATTGAGCCAGAAATGGCGTTTTGCGACCTGGAAGGCAACATGGACTTGGCGGAAGCCCTGCTGAAGCACATCTTCCG
>DATNOY010000569.1:0-2430 GCA_036703495.1 Coleofasciculaceae cyanobacterium | reverse complement strand
CGTTACCAGATCAACGGCAACTTAGGGTACAACTATCTCATCTGGGCGGGCACCCCTTTGCCTGCGACTGCGACGGCGGGGCTGCGATACACGCCAAACCCAGTGGTCCCCTATGTGGTGCTGGGTACTTCATTGCGAGGTACGTTTGGCGATTATAGCAATGGTGATACGCAAGCCAGCCTGACTGGAACAGTGGCTTTATCGGGGCAGTTTGGTCATTTCTCGCGCCCGTTCTTTGATTACACGGCTTTTCAAATTGCCTATTCGCAGACTGTGTTAAACGGTCAGTCTCCTTTCTTGTTCGATCGGGTGGCTGATCAACAAGTTTTAACATTGGGATTCACGCAACAGGTTTATGGGCCATTTCGGTTTGGCATTCAGACGGCCCTCAGCTTAGATCAATCGAGAACCATTGATACCGTTTATACGCTGGAATATAGCCGCCGAACTTATGCGATCGCCCTGAACTTCAGCCCCATCCGCAATGCTGGATCTCTAACCTTGCGGATTAGCGACTTTAACTGGTTTGGCGAGCCGGGTCGGTTCTCTGGAATTAATGCACCGGCTGTGTTTAATGGTGTTACTTCACCTGCAAATTAGCCATCCCTTAAAACGGGCATCTGACTTTATGCAAGATGTCAACATTGGACTATGAATTCCTTAATTTGGTTGTAGAGCGGTTCGCACTCGGCTAAAGCCATCGAAAATTGCTATGTGGCTATCGCCACAGGTGTTAGGAGGGCATTCTTGTGGGCATACTTCGTGCGTCTACAAGAACGTCCCTCAGCATCATGGCTACGGCTTTAATCGGTAAACTGGTAATGCAGGACTAAATATGCCAGATTAGGAAGAGAGTGCAGCTGTAGCATTCACTATTAGTTTATGAACAGGAGAAGTAGGGGTGCACCCCCTGGAGCAGAGGGAAACCCTGTAATCCGTTCAAAAATTAAAAAGGATCACCCTACCTAGGATTTTAGAGCTTTACATTTAGTAGATGAACTCCTCTAAACTTCCTAGTTGATGAATGGGTATCCTGTCCGCTTACACTGTTTTCATCATGCAAGAATCGGCTAAGGATGCTGCTACTGATATTGCGGATTTGCTAACCCGCTTTAGCTTCGATCTAAACGGATTGGACATCGATCGCTTAGTCAACGTTTGGCTCTGTCAGTACCCTGCCAATTGGGTTCGTTTTTCCCTGATCGAAGCGCTGTATCAGGGGCGATATAAAGCCGTTTCGGTTGAGCAAATTTTGCGGTTTTGGCATCGGCGTGGGCGACCCATTTACCATTTCAACCATGAATTTGAGCGGATTATTCGAGGTCGATTTTCTAGAAGTTTATTAACCTCCTCGCCCAAGGCTGCGCTTCCTTCAGTCTCCAAAGCCCAGCCTCAAGCCACTTCTCTGTCATCGACGGCTAGGGATGCTGATGTGAAGGATGCTGTTAATCTGGTGCCACCAGAACCTGAGTCTAGTGCTGAGTCTAGTGCCGACAATCTCGCTGAATTCATCCCCTCAGACAGCGCCATCCGGTCTTTTAGCGATCGCCTGAAGCTGTTGTCTTCTGAGGAATCGATCGCCTTCCTCAAGCTGCGAGGGTTTGAAAATCCTCCGCATCCAATTTCTAAAGATTTACCCATCCAAGCCTTCCAGCCGATTGCGGAGCTAGAGTCAGAAGCCTTTGCTCAGTCTAAATGGGTGAAACTGGCAGTTACCCATGGCCCTGTCGAGGAGATCCATCAGTTTGTTCCGAGTACAGCCGCGCCTTCCGAGTTTTATGGCAAGCTCAAGGCGGTTGCTGGTGCATCGGATGAGACGGCATCGGATGGGACGGCAGAAACGGCAGATGAAACGGCTAATTTGCCTGAAGGGGCAGCGGCAAGGGAGTCCCAGCAGCAGACAGAAAGGGAGGTGACGGGGGAAGGGGAGGAAGCAGAACAGGAGTAATGGGGGTCGAAGACTCCACAAAAAATTCTTGGCAGACCCCTAAGGATCCCAAATTAATTAAACCCGGACTTTTAATTTTTGAAAGCGCGGCACTGCTGCGCTTTCAAAAACTAAGTTTTGGGTTTTATTAAATTCACGTTCCTAAGGCAATTTCTAGATAAGAAGTTACCTGCAGTGCGAGCGTCTCGCTCGCGTCATGGGCAAGATGCCCGCACTACAAAAGTAATTTAATTGCTGGAAATCTCCTAAGTTGGCAGCTCTAGATCGCTAGATGATCCATCACCAGATGAGCCAAACCGGTATCCTTTGCCATAAACCGTGTGAATTAAAGGCGTTTCCCCTTCTCCTTCAATTTTGCGCCGCAGCAGCCGAATTTGGGCTGCCAGTACATTGCTGCCAGGTTTGCCTACCGATTTGTCACCCTCGCCCCACACCTGAGCATAGATTTGCTCGTGGGTGAGGAGCTGATTGGCATGCTGCAT
>DATNOY010000568.1:0-3243 GCA_036703495.1 Coleofasciculaceae cyanobacterium | reverse complement strand
ACTTGTTAAGTCAAGCAGCAAGCTACACCTGCTTGAGAGTCCTCGTTAAGCAGGCGATCGCAGACTGGATGGCTGATTACTGATCACAGGGACGGGCAGGGACGATCGGGCTAAAGCGGCGAAATTCAGCCAGGTACTGCTCCAGCACCACAAACTGAGGCAAGTCAACGCTGTAGTACATCCAGCGTCCTTCCTGACGCGATCGCAGCAGTTGAGCTTCCCTCAAAACCTTTAGATGAAAAGACAGCTTAGACTGAGATATACCTAGCGCTTCAGCCAAATCGCAGACGCAAAGCTCTTGATTCCGCAGTAACTCTAAAACTTGCAACCTCAGGGGTTCAGAAAGGGCATGGAAGCCCGCAGAAATTGAAGGAGATACCGTAGTAGGCTTTAACATCAATTTTTCTTGAATTAATTTTTGTTGAAGCGCCTTTCGATTTTAACAGCTACACTTTGGGCTAGCGATGGCTATTGGACTTAAGTCCCGCACAGCAGAATCCGCCACAACCGTGTAGATTTCCCAAGGCGCACCATCCGGATCATGTACCCACACCTTATCTTGAACCGCATAGCAACAGGTAACCTGGGCTTCAGGCTGCGCCTCTAAACCCAGCTGTTTGAAGCGATCGGTGGCTTCAGCAACCTCTGCTGAAGTTTCCACTTCAACGCCCAAATGATTTAATGTGCCAGCCGCTTCCGCATTTTCAATCAGCACTAGCTTGAGCGGGGGTTGAGCGATTGCAAAATTGGCATAACCAGGACGACGCTTGGCGGGTTCTGCTCCCAATAGTTTGCTGTAGAAGGCAATGGCTGCATCTAGGTTGCTGACGTTAAGCGCAACTTGAACTTGTGACATCAGATTTACTCCTATATTGACGATTATCAATATTGATATATATCAATATCTTGTCGTCTATATCGACACCTGTCAATATAGAAGGATGCAATCACCTAGCGTATTTTCCACCTGCTGCTCGCCGCTCCTATCAGGACACCTCACGCCTGATCAGGCTATGCGACTGGCAATCCTGTTCCGAGCCTTAGGGGAACCCGCTCGGTTGCAATTGCTAAGTTTCATTGCGGCTCAACCTGGGAGGGAAGCTTGCGTTTGCCAGCTAACTGACCCGTTGGGGCTATCGCAGCCTACCGTGAGCCATCATCTGAAAGTGATGTATGAAGCAGGGCTACTGCAGAAGGAGCGCCGTGGAAACTGGATATACTACCGGTTAGTGCCGGAAGCCCTTGAGGCTTTGCAAGATGCTCTAGCAATTCCACCTCGGCAAGCAACCCAGCAGTGAACAGGCAATCCCTCTAGGTTCACAGACTGGATTCACAGACTGGATTCATAGACTGGGTTTATATGGGGGAAGTAGCGAAGTGCAGAAGCGGGGAGTAGGGCAGCGTCCTTCCCCTATTTGAACCGAATAGAATAAGTTCATTCCCTTTCCTATCATCATGTCTACGCCACCCACCCATGCCCTGTCGTCCCAACCTCAACCTCCCCTGGAAGGAGGCGCTAGTTCGCCAGTGGATTTACCTTTGCTGGTGCGAACAGTCCGAAAGCAGGACTTGGGTAGCCTGGCAGATATCCTGGCGAGCAGTTTCCATAGCCAGGATGGGCAATTGGGCTGGCTTTATCCACTGCTACGTGCTGGAATTTATGAAGATTTGCGGACTCGGATTCAAAATCGGGCGCAGCACTATGCCTGTTTGGTAGCTACTCGACGAGTTTCGAGCGCTGAACTGGAGCAAGAAGAGAAGGCTAGGCGATCGCTGCAGCTGAATTCCTCTCTCTTGCCCCCAGCTTTTATGCCGCCTGGGGATGAACTTGCCAGCGCCGATCGCGCCATTGGCACCATCGAAATTTCTCTGAAGACCCCTCCTCCCTGGCTATCGCCCCATACCCGCTATCTCTATGTGTCTAATCTGGCGGTTCATCTGGATTATCGTCGCCAAGGGGTTGCCCAACAGCTTCTACAAACTTGCGATCGGGTTGCAGTGGACTGGGGATTTCAAGATATTTACCTGCATGTTTTAGAAAGCAATCACCAGGCCCGTAGACTCTATTTGCGATCGGGCTATCGACTGCTGCGAGTCGAGACCAGCATTGGCTCATGGCTACTAGGACGTCCCCGCCAGCTTTTCTTACACAAATCCCTCTCCAAAGGCTGAAGCGAGTCACGCATTAAATGTAGAGCCTATTAATCAAAGCGTTAAAAATTGGCTCATGTTCTAGACTTGCTGTTGATTTTTGAGAAAAGGGTGCTGCGCATCCCTTTCCCAAAAATCAACAACAGATTTGAAACACTCCCAAAAATTACAGGTTTCAACTGGAGCTACAAAGATGTTTTTAGTAACTGGTGCTACAGGTGGATTGGGTCGGCGGATTGTCCGACTGCTGCGGGAACGAGAGTTGCCCGTGCGCGCCTTTGTTCAACTCACCTCGCGCTATAGCGAACTGGAACAGCGAGGCGCAGAGATTTTCATTGGTGATTTGCTGCAAGAGCGAGATATTCAGAAAGCCTGTCAGGGGGTGCAGTATGTCATCAGCACCCACGGCTCGAATGCATCGAGTCGGGGTGGGCCCGAGGCACTGGACTACCGAGCCAATGTGGACTTAATTGATGCGGCCAAAGCAGCAGGCGTCCAGCACTTCACGTTTGTGTCGGTATTGGGAAGCGATCGCGGCTATGAAGATGCTCCTGTCTTTAAAGCCAAGTGGGCGGTGGAACGCTATCTGCAATCGAGCGGGTTAAACTATACAATTTTGCGTCCATCTGGGTTTGCCTCTAATTTGTTGCCCCTGGCAGAGCAGTTCAAAAAAACCGGGATTTATCTACTGGTGGGCGATCCGCAATCGAGAAGTTCCATCGTCAGCACTGATGATTTAGCTCGGATTGCAGTAGAGTCGGCAACAACGGCGGCGGCCAAAAACGAAATCTTGCCCGTTGGCGGCCCGGAAATTTTGGAACGTGCCGAAATTCCCAAAATTTTTGGTCGTATCTTTCACCAGGAACCGATCGTCATTAACCCACCTTTATTTGTGCTGGATGCCGTGCGGGCTGGATTGGGTCTGGTGAGTCCGGAAGCGCAAAAAGGACTAGGGACGCTGCGAACGCTGCTGGCCAATGAATTCTTTTGTACCTCCGCCGAAATTGAACGTCTAGAGTCCATGTTTAACTTCAAGCTAGAAACCCTAGAGAGCTTTGTACGACGCTATCTCGGTAGTTAGGAACGTGAATT
>DATNOY010000567.1:0-12270 GCA_036703495.1 Coleofasciculaceae cyanobacterium | reverse complement strand
TGATCACGCCTTCTACGGGGGCGGATGCCTGGATGATGGCTAAGACAATCGTGCAGATTGCCGATGTCAATTTTCACGAAGCAGTCTCACATTTTGCCCGCACTCACTTATTAGTGGAGCCCTTTGTCACAGCGACTCACCGGCGGTTGCCTGAATCGCATCCGCTGTTCAAATTGTTGGTGCCTCACTTTCAGGGAACGCTGGCCATTAATTATGCCGCTCATGAATTTTTGGTGGCTCCCAAAGGCGGGGTGAATGGGCTGTTGTCGGCCACAATCGACAATTCTCGTGTTTTGATGGTCAAAGGCTTGCGGATTCGCGGATTTAATGCCGACATGTTTCCCCGACGGTTGCAAGAGCGGGGTGTGGATGATGTCTCCGCTCTGCCAGTCTATCCCTATCGAGATGATGGTCTGCTGATCTGGGCTGCGATTCACGACTGGGTGCAGGCTTACCTGAGGCTCTATTACCAGTCGGATGCGGATGTGCAGGGCGATCGCCTCTTGCAAGCTTGGGCCCACGAGCTGGTGGCTTTTGATGGCGGCCGGTTGCCAGGGTTTGGCGATCGCGAAACGGGGCAGATCGAAACCCTCAACTACTTGATTGATGCGGTGACGATGGTAATTTTCACAGGTAGCGCCCAACATGCGGCGGTCAACTTCCCGCAGTACGGCATCATGAGCTTTGCGCCAGCCATGCCGACGGCAGGCTATTCTCCTGCCAAGGCAGTCCGATCAGATTCAACCTCACAAGATTGGTTAGATTTACTGCCGCCGCTCGATCAAGCCCAGTCCCAGCTCAATTTGCTATACCTGCTGGGATCGGTTTATTTCACCCAGCTAGGCAAATACGAAGCGGGTCATTTTACCGATCCTCAGGTTGCTGCACCGCTGACGGCATTCCAGCAGCGCTTAAAAGAGATTGAAGCAACGATCGATCGCCGCAATACCGATCGCCCGCCTTACCCGTACCTCAAACCTTCCCAGATTCCCCAGAGCATCAATATCTAGAGGATCTAGGATTCACCTCAAGCCATCTCGGATCAGCATCGATTTGCCCCCATCCCGGATGAAGGGGAACTGTGAACGGCTCGGTTCCCCTTTTCGACCCTTTTCCTAGACGAGCGGCGCAGCTGCCAAGCCTGTATCCCCCTATTGCATTTCTCGGAGAGCATAGATTTCATGAACCCAAACCTCGAAAGTGTTTTCTCATCGTTCCTGGATCCAGCGCTGAATGAATTTCAGGCGTGGGCGTTACAAAACCCTGATGAGAAGCTAGCCAAGGCTCTGCTGCCCATCATTAGCTTTGTTGAGGGGATCATTGCCAACGAACCCACCTATCTCGATACAAAGCGGCAAACCTTTGGAGATACGTTTTGCTGCGCTGGGCAGGTGGTGATGGGAGAATTTTCAGCCCTTGAAACGGCTCTCACCTCGCCTCAGGCTCGCACTTGGCGGCTCGGCACTTCATTGCTGGATGGCTCCCATGCGCCTAACCAGGATGTCGGGGAGCGGAATGTTTTCTTGCTGTCTTTATCTGATCAAGAGGCAGGGGGCAATGGCGACCATGCCGCCTTCCGCGCCTGTATGCAAAAGTATCTCTTGAACGATGCCACCACTGCCCGTCAGCACGATGCTACCGCCCGACGGTTGTTGGATCAGCTGGGCGCAGATTATGCAGAAATGCCCCACGGTACAGGCGGATTATTTTTCACCGATGTTAACCGGGGGTGGATGGGATTTTTAGTCCGCTACCTGCACTACGTTCTCTTTGGGCTTAATCCTGATGATCATGAAGCGATCGCCCTACTCACGGATTTACATTACACTCGCCTCAGCCCTTTACATTACCTGGCTGATGTAGGCAGCCTCCTGCAAGCGCTGAACCTGAGCGGGCATGGAGACTTGTCTGAGCTGATTGAACGGGCGGCCACGCTATATGAGAATTCGCCTGCCCTAGCCCATTTTGTAGCAGGGGACCCGGCAGATCACGGCATGACCCGCCGCGAACTGGCCAAGCTGATGACTTCGATTATGGGCATCGCAGCCCTCCAGGGTCCGCTACATCTCGGTTATACGGCTATGGGCTTCCGGCCGCTCCCCGCCTATCAGGGACAGCCCACCGCTGATATTAATCCAACTCACTTTTGGGACGAACTGAACTTAGACGATCGCGAAGCGATCCAGCTTTTCCTCCTGGAGTGCGCCCGCCTCTGGGCCCCAGTCAGCGCCACCCACCGCCTGTCCACTGAACCTTTCACCATCACAGTAGCCGGGGAGGAACGCACCTTTCCTGCAGGGACTAAGATCTTAATTCCCATGAGCTTAGGCTTGCTGGATGAAGGCTTCTGGGGGTCCACAACCTACGAATTTGACGCGCAGCGCCAGAACCTGTGCCCGTTCCATATGGGCTTTCACTCGGTGGGCGATCGCAGTGCCGGCCGCATCTGCCCCGGCAAAGATGTGGCGTTAACCATGCTGGTAGATGTGATAAGCACCGTGGGTAAAGTGCGCCGCGCTGCGCCAGGTTTTGGCGCGGGGGGCGGCAGGTAGCCTAGAACATACAGCGCTTTGCGCCTGAGTCAGGGTGGGTTATTTTTGAGCAGCCGCGCGGGGCGCGGCTGCTCAAAAATAACTGCGGCTAATGCAATTGAAAATGGGTAGATCGCAATTTCACCCAGATGCGGTGGCGAAGCAGGGTCGGGCGCACAATTGCTGTACGTCCCTGCCAGATCAGAGTCGAAGATGAGGTTACTGCCCGTACCACGCCTTTTTCCACTGCTGCATCTGGTTAATTTCTTGTTGCTGGCTGCTAATAATCGCCTGGGCTAGCTGTTTAATTTCAGGGCGATCGCTCTTCTCTAGGGCTTCCTGGGCCATAGTCACCGCTCCTTGATGATGCGGAATCATGGCATCGATGAACCGCAGGTCAAACTGGTTGTCTGCAGCTCCCAAGTTCATGTTCATCATCATGCTAGATTTCACTTCATTAGACATGGGCATTGTGTGACCCATCTCGGCGCTGTACATCATGGGCGTCGCATCCGCCTTGGGATACCAGGCTTGCCGCCACTGTTTCATCTCGGCAATTTCTTTTTTCTGGGCATCAATGATGGATTGGGCCAGTTGCTTAATCTCAGGTCGCTGGGACTTTTGTAAAGCTTCCTGCGCCATGACCACAGCTCCCTCATGGTGGGGCGTCATCGCATCGATAAACCGCAGGTCAAAGTTTTCATCCTTTGGCCCCAGGCTCATATTCATGGCTCCATGGTTCATGTTCATCGATCCATGATCCATACCGGGCATTTGCGAAACCGGACTTTGCGCTGGATCTGGGCTAGCAGATTGACTAGGAGCAGAATTTGAACAGGCAGATAAGATCAGGCTTCCAGCGAAGGCAAGCGCCACTAAAGGAGTTTTGAGGTTCACAGCCTTGTTATTCATAGTCTTGTTGCAGTTGCCCATATGTTTCTTACGTCCTTTTTATTTTGAACTCTCCACTTAGGCGGAGAGTCAAGAGTGCCCGGCAAATTTTACAGAATCAAGATGAAGCGCTAAACCTATGGCTTGAGCAATCAGAGAGCCCGCAGCGTTAAAGTTGGGTTAATGCTTCACCCCTACGGCGATCGCGCCAATGGACACAATTTTTTGTCAGGGTTAATGCGAAGATGCAGCCCTCGGAGTACGCTTATCAGAGGCACTTGCTCACGCAAGTCTTACCTCAATTGATTCAACCTTAATTTAACCGATTCAACCTCTGTTACCAGGAAACCTGCCATGACCCCTAATAGCGATACCAATACGGCGATCGAGCTTCTAGAAACCTTGCTGAAGGCAAAAATCAGGCTGCAAGATGCTCAAGCTGAAGCTGAGCCGATGCTGGAAACCGTCGGACTGTTATTTGAGCCTGCCGCCTTGAATGATGATCAAAAGAATTTACTCCGCAATGGGCTGAAGAGCCTCCGGAAACTCCTGGAAGCCCATACGGCCTATGGTGAAGCCGTGCAGCAGGCAGAACCTGCCAGAGCCATTGTCAATCAATTGCTAGGTTCTCAGCCAGCTGCCGCAGATGCCGCCAATGGCAAATCAGTTCCTCCAGCAGAGAGCGTCAGCCCTCCAGCAGAAAGTAAGCCTGCAGCAGAAAGCGCTAGTAAGGCAACAGAAGAGAGCGCCAGCAAGCCTGCAGAAAGCACCAGCAAGCCTGCAGAAAGCACCAGCAAGGCAACAGCTTCTGCAAAAGGCAGCGATTCTGCAAAAACTGCCAAGTAGCAGCTGCCGTCTAGTCGTTGACCGAGAGCACCAAATGCGGCGTGGGAATATGGTGATCTTCCCGGATCGGCACAACGGCTGTACCAACTGCGAAAAATTCAATCACGTGAGAACTCCAGGAATATCGACCTTCGCGGAGTTGTACGCCCACAATGCCCTCTGCCTTGAGATGGGTTGCCTCGGCTTGCATTCGTTCCATGGCCAGCTCACGGGCATCATATAGCGCCTGCGTGAAGTTGGTCATTTCTACGTTTTTACCAATGTTCTTAAACCATTGTCCTAATCCTTGGTAAGCCACATGGTAGACGCAGTTGCCCATCACCATGCCAACAGGACGATATCCAGCGCGCAGCAGGGTCCAAAAATCTTGTCCAGACAGGTCGCTGGTAAACGGTTTGTTATCTAACGTGCGGTAAGACATGTCCCGATTGCGGGCTCGGACTGCTGTGCCGATCGCCACAAACTCAGCCAAGTTTGGCTCCCATTCCATGTGTTTTGCCGTCAGACGCACGGCCACAATTCCATCCGCACCGAGTGCATCTGCTTCTTCTTCCATCCGGCTCATAGCCAATTCACGGGCATGGTACATAGCCTGAGATAAAACCGTCATTTCTGTGTTCTGATTGATACCAGCCCACTGGTAACCAATGTGATACATAGAGCAGCCTACTACCATTCCCACCGGCTCAAAGCCTGCTTCTTTTACCAGTAAAAATTCATTGACGGATAAGTCGCTCGTAAAGAGACGATGGGCTTCATCTGCGCCGCGCATGGACTGCAGCCGTTCGCGAGCATGAATCGGCAGATCGTTGGGCAGGGGTTGATTGGCGGAATTTGACATAGATTTAAGTTGTGAGTGGGTGCGTGGGTCAATTTGTAGTGGGTCGAGTGGAGATGCAATTTATTGCAGCTCGTCTAGCTTTAAGGTGGATTGCTTGCCAGTTGCCAGGTTATAAATTGTCAAAGGTGGCTTGGGAACCGCTTCTGGGGACTGGTGATCTGGGGCGATCGCCGTTCCTATCGCCACGAAGTGAGCCAATAGGTCGTGATATTTTGTGTCATTCTGCTCATACTCAATATCTTCGATGCCCATATCAATGTGCATGCCCACGGCACCTGCGGCCTGGTGTTTGCGGATATCCTCGGTGAGCCGACTGACGGCCAGATGGCGGGCTAACTGAAACCCTTGCGTGTAAGGCTTAATTTCTTGGTTAACGCTGCTGCCCCGCCCCAGCCAGCCGCCTCGCGTAATTTGGCGAGTGTTCCAGTCCGTATGGACATAGTAGGAGCAAATGCCAAATACCAGCCCTTTGGGATAGTATCCAGCTCGATGCAACTGCCAGAACTCTTGACCGCTCAGGTCGCTAGTAAAGGGTTGAGGCTCAGGAGGGCGATCGCCAATCCGAATGGCCGTCCCGATCGCAGTAAACTCAACGGTTCGGGCACTCCAGTTATAGTCGCCGATCTGGAGCCGCACCCCAATCACGCCATGCGCGCCCAGCAAAGCCGCCTCTTGCTGCAATCGTTTTACTGCTAGCTCGCGGGCTGCTAGCTGAGCCTGGCTCAGATTGATTAGCTCACCCGTGTAGGTGCGGTAGCGATTAAAGTAGCCCCAAAAGCTGACTTTATAGAAGGCCGTACCCATCACCAGCCCGATCGGTTCATAGCCCGCCTCACGGGTCAGCAGATGCTCATTAGAGGTGAGATCACTGGTGAAGAAGCGAGAATTGCTTTGGCGCTGCATCTCCAGACGATGCCGGGCTTTGTAGGGAATTTGCCCCCGCTCCAACGCCCTTTGGGTGGCTTCTCGGGCTTCTCGCCGCGATTTATCGGCCTCTGATTCCCAGAAAGGCATGGCTTAACCTCCACCCAAAACGAACTTGTTGAGCGCCATGCGGGTTTTTCCACTGCGTTCTGCCAAGATTGCCAGCTGTTGAGCGACCTCATCTGTCCATTGCTCCACTGGAATCACAGTAGTTTTTAACACTACGCCTCGAACCAGCTTCATTACTTTAGCCGTCAGCAACCCTCGCTTTTCCCGAACAATCTCATAGTGGTAGTCTTCAAAGCAAACCTTGATTGCCTGAACCGGATGGTCTTTAGCCAGAAACCAGCCTCCTCGGGTCACCGTGGTATTTTGGGGCAAAGACTGCTCTAACTTTTGGGCTAAAAACTCTAGGAGATCGCCTGACTCTTGATGATCCATGCGCAAGGCCGCCGCCAAGACATCTACTGCCAATGCTTGATCAAGATTATCTTCCATCCAAAACCCATTCCTCAGAACACTGAGTTACTTCTCAATTAAAGTACGCAAATTTTTGAAGTTGGCAGAAGTAAGAAAACTTGATGAAGTTGTGAGTCGGCAAATCCCGATTTCTGCAGGGGCAAAGCAGACGGGCAGCCTGGCGTGACGCTCCTGATTGAGCAGGTGGTGCGGGAATGAAACGGACTTCCAAGTTGGCGATCGCGCTGTGGCCATATCGCGCTATGGCTGTACAGTAGCAGTCACCTCATCAACCTGTAGCAACCCCTCAAGCTAGCCCCTGCCCGTTAGAATAAAGATCCAAAAACGGGTGAGGGTATGCTGCCGCGAGAAGATTTATTGAAAGGCATTGAAGACCGCGAGACGGCGGTACGAGTGATTGACCAAGCCGACCAGGCGATCAAAACCTGGGAAGTGGTCTGCACCGACTTTTTGTCGCCGCCGGAATTAGCGGATGTCCAGCGCATGTTTCAGCGCCTCACTGATGTGGTGATCATGCCATGGGGCGGCTATCCCCAGGCAGAACGGCAACGCGTGGCGATCGCCCGCTCGGAACTGCCAATCGCCACCTCACAGGTGGATATTGCGGCACTGGATATTTCGGGCAACTTTTTGTTTGACCCAGCCAGCCATCGCGATTTTTTGGGGGCGCTGTTGGGCACAGGCATTGTCCGCGAAAAAGTGGGCGATATTATTGTCTCAGGCGAACGGGGAGCACAGGCGATCGTAGTGCCAGACCTGGTGGAGTTTTTAGAGCTGAGCCTGACGCAAGTGCGATCGGTGCCGGTGAAAACCCGCCGGATTGACCTGAGTGAACTGAAAATCCGGGAGCCGAAGAAGAAAGAAATGACGACGGTGGAAGCCTCCATGCGGTTAGATGCGATCGCTTCGGCAGGCTTTGGTATGTCGCGCAGCAAAATGGCAGATTTAATTGACGGGGGAGATGTGCGAGTGAATTGGAAAGACATCACCCAAACCAGCTATCAACTGAAATCTGGCGATCTGGTCGCGATTCGGGGGAAAGGCAGATTGGAGATTGGGGAAGTTGCGATTACCAAGAAAGATCGGTATCGGATTCAGCTAACTCGGTTTGTGTAAAGTTGACACTTCTTTTGAATATGTTACAATCATACTACAACTTAAGGACTTTAACTTGAGGACTTTCAGATGAGCCACGAGAGCCGCAACTGGGACCTGTAACGCCGGATCAAGCTGATCCGGCCAATGAAATTTTTCCGTTGAGCAACGCTCCATCCAATAGCTACGATCACCAGTCCATCGAAGCGCGCTGGCAAGCTGCTTGGCAGCAGACTCAGCTGCATGAGGTCGATTTAGCAGCTGCGGCTGATCCTTTCTACAATCTGATGATGTTTCCGTACCCCTCTGCGGCAGGATTACACGTCGGCAATGTCTATGCCTTTACCGGAGCAGATCTCTACGGTCGCTTTATGGCTATGCAAGGCAAAGACGTGTTTGAACCCATGGGGTTTGACGCCTTTGGCATCCATAGTGAAAATTTTGCGATTAAGAAAGGCATCCATCCCAGACAATTAACAGCCCAGAATGTAGAGCGATTTCGGAAACTGCAGTTAGAACGGATCGGCAACCGCTTTTGCTGGAATCACGAAATCCAAACGACTGATCCGGCATACTACAAATGGACCCAATGGTTGTTCTTGCAGTTATTCAAAGCGGGATTGGCAGTTCGCAAAACAGCACGGGTGAATTGGTGTCCGTCTTGCAAAACGGTGCTTGCCGATGAGCAGGTGATGGGCGGTGCTTGTGAACGATGTAGCGCTATCGTCACCCAGCGAGAGTTAGAGCAATGGTTTTTCCAAATCACCCGTTATGCTCAGCGCTTGTTAGACAATTTGGATCAGCTGGATTGGTCAGAACAGGTAAAAACGGCACAGCGCCATTGGATCGGTCGTTCAGCAGGGTTGCAGTTTCGCTTAGCTGTATCTGGATCTGAAGCGCAAATTGCAGTGTTTACAACCCGTCCTGACACAATTTTTGGCATCACCTATGTGGTGCTAGCGCCAGAGCATCCTTTCATCGATCGCCTCGTGACGGAGGAGTATCGAGCGGCTGTATCTGCCTATCAGCAGCAGGCATGCCGTCACTCCGAGTTTGATCGCACCACTCAGCCGGGCAAAACGGGGCAGTTCACTGGAGCCTATGCAATTCATCCCTTCACCCAAGCCCCTCTGCCCATCTGGATTGCCGATTACGTGTTGCCGAGGGATGGAGCCGTGATAGCAGTACCTGCCCATGACGATCGCGACTTCGAGTTTGCTCAACGCATGGGCTTGCCGATACGACAGGTGATCAGTCCAGACGCCCAATCGACCCGTTCTGAACTCCAGGCGGCCTTCACCGCACCGGGGCAGTTAGTAGACTCGGGCGCATTCACCGGGCTGGCTTCCACAGATGCGGCGCAGCAAATCATGGACTGGTTTGAGCAGCAGGGTTGGGGAGAGCGCACCGTCCAGTATCGCTTACGCGATTGGTTGATTTCGCGGCAGCGCTATTGGGGGCCGCCAATTCCGATCCTGTATTGCGACACCTGCGGCACGGTGCCCGTACCCGAGGAGCAGTTGCCGATCGAGCTGCCTGAAACCGCGGATTGGTTGCCTCAAGGAACCGGGGTATCGCCTTTGGCCCAAATTGACACCTTTGTGAACACCGCCTGTCCTAGCTGCGGCGGCGCGGCGCGGCGCGAAACGGATGTTTCAGATAACTTTTTAGATTCTGCCTGGTATTTCCTGCGCTATCCCTCTCGCGATCGCTCTGACGTTGCCTTTGATCCCCAAATCACTGCCAAGTGGTTGCCTGTAGACTTGTATATTGGCGGAGCAGAACATTCTGTGCTTCACCTTTTGTATAGCCGATTCATTACCCTGGTGCTCCATGATTTAGGCTACCTTCCGTTTGAGGAACCGTTCCGGCGCTTCCGAGCCCATGGATTGCTCACCCAGGATGGAGCCAAGATGAGCAAATCGAAGGGCAATGTGGTGAATCCTGATCAATACATTGAGCAGTATGGTGCTGATACCTTACGCACCTACCTGATGTTCTTGGGGCCTTATCATCAGGGGGGCGATTTTTCAGATCGCGGTATGGCCGGAATGCGGCGATTTTTGCAGCGGGTGTGGCAGCTTGTACTTCAGCATCAGGATAGCCTTCAGCCCCAGCCGCCGGATCGGGAAGCGCAGCGTCACTTACATCAAACGATCGCCAAAGTCACAACAGACATTCAGGCGTTGAAATATAACACGGCAATCGCCGCCTTGATGGCATACCTCAACAGGCTACAATCACAGCCGAGCTTGTCTCAAACCGAATTGCAGTCGTTTCTGCTGATGTTGGCTCCCTTTGCGCCGCACCTCACCGAAGAACTTTGGCATCGTCTAGGGCAACCGGATTCAATTCATCGGCAGCGGTTTCCTGAAGCCAATCCAGAGTTTCTTAGCCTGGATCAGGTGACGATCGCCGTGCAAATCAACGGTCGAACTCGGGCTACGCTCCTAGTCCCCCCAGGGGCTTCACAGGCGGAAGCGATCGCCCTTGCTCAACAAATAGAAGCAGTGCAAAACGATATCAAAAATCAAGAAATTCGTCGGATCGTTTATGTTCCAGGTCGAATTATCAACCTAGTTCTGTAAGGATTCTTGATGCCTCTACCCGTTAGGCTAGCGTCCTCTTTCAGCCTTCAGGCAATCCAGAGTCTCTCTTTGTATAGGTGTTACTGAGTCAGCTCGTTTTCTACACTGAATTGACCTGATTAAAATAAGGCGAAAATTATGCCAGAACCTACAGAGGTACGCCCCTATCCAGTCGCTACTTTCTCTCAGGAAGAGATTGCAGAAAATGCGGTTAAGGTGCTGTCGCAGTCTGATTTTGCAGCCGATCGCCTAGTTTTAGTACCCCAATCCCTGGAACCCATAGCTGAGGAAACCCGAGCCGGTGGCAGCGCTAAAGGTGGAGCTCTTGCCGGGGGGTTAACCGGGGCGATCGCCGGACTATGGCTGGGCTATGTCAGTCTGTATGGTGACACGGCTGATGTCATCATAGAGCCAGTCAGGCATCTGGTCGGTATAGCCTTAGCGGGCAGCGGCATTGGTGCAGCTGGGGGCAGTTTGTTAGCGGCGATCACCGGCTCTAACGTCATCAAAGCAGGCGTAGGAACAAACTATAGAGACCAGATTCAGAGCTACGCCATCTTTTTGCAAGGAACGCCAGAAGATATCGTGCGAGCCCGACAAGTTCTAGAAGCTCAAGGGATTAACATTGAGTCTGGCGTGGCGCTAGGCTAGCAAACCTGTGAATCTCCAGCGGCCAGACAACCGCTCTATTTAGACTTTACGGGTAAGTAAACTGTAAATAAGCTGCCCTTACCCAGTTCAGACGTGACCTCGATTGTGCCACCATGAGCCTCTACAATCCGACGAGATAAGTACATGCCTAACCCACTGCCCGATCGCTTGTGCTTACCTTGTCGAAACCGCTCAAACAGGGTGACTTGATCTTCGGGAGAGATGCCTGCTCCCGTATCTTCAACTGCAACTACCACCCATTTGGTTGGGGGAGCGGCAGAGGATTTGGGGTTACTTGCTTTCTCAACTTCAGAGAGGCGAACTGTGACGCTGCCTTGATCAGTAAATTTGATGGCATTACCGATCAAGTTAATCAGCAGTCGGCGCAGTTCCATCGGGTCTGCCATGACCGTTCCGCTAATGCCTTCGGCAAAGTCCATAACAATTTCTAGCCCTTGCTCCTGGGCAAGCGGTAGTAGCTCCTGGATCACTTCTTCAATCAGTCCGCCTAAGCGGCAGGGTTCAAACGTCATGGTCTTACGGCCGGCATCATGACGATAAACTTCCAAAATGGTATTGACCATCTGCAATAAATTTTTATTGCTACGGATCATGACCGTCAAGATATCTTCCATCTCGGGAGCGACGCCACCGAATGCTCCGTCCTGAAACAAGTTAAGCATGCGATCGGCAGCCACCAGCGGCGTTCGCAAATCATGGGTTAAGCGAGAGACAAAATCCTCCCGTTGACGGGCGAGCTGTTCCTTCTGCTGCTCGGCCAACTCAGCCTGCATTTCCGCTTGATGCACCCGAATAGCATTACGCAACACCTGAGACAAAGCTTCGGGAGATAGCCGTCCCTTGGCAATATAGTCCGATGCGCCTGCCTTCATCAGATCTACGGCAATTTGCTCATCCCCTTGTCCGGTCAAGGTAATCAGCGGAATCTTAACCCCACTACCCCGCAGGCGCTGCACTAGTTCCAGCCCATCCATATCGGGAAGGCGATAGTCAATAAAAGCACAATCAAAGGACTGGTGCTTCATTTCATCGATCGCTGCCGCACAATTAAAAGCCTCCACTGCCTCTATTTGCAACCCTGATGCCTTAAGCAGACGCCGTAGCGACATCCGATCAACTTCATCATCATCAACAATTAAAATTTTTAGAAGTTCTTCCATAAACTGTGACTCACGAAATAGGAAATTACAACACCACCTCTCCCAGCACAATCTTTTACCTAATGCAGTTTCTTAAGGTTGGGTGAAATGCCATTTGCTTCTAGTCAGAAACTCCATCTATCCTCAGCTTTTGTCGTTCCTTCATCCGCTCAGGATCAGGGAGTAACATATCCTGGAACGGAATCTGGATCTACTGCCCTGGCTTGAGTTCGCAAAGCATTGATCCAGCCAAATCGCTAACC
>DATNOY010000566.1:0-6075 GCA_036703495.1 Coleofasciculaceae cyanobacterium | reverse complement strand
GGTTGGCGATCGCCTCTTTGTGTCTAGTTCCAGCCTGGCGAAATTTTCGCGCCATTCAGCTGCAGCGTCATGCAGTCTTTTACTCAGCCGCAGCCGGACTTTTCCTAGCCCTACATTTCGCCTGCTGGATCACCTCACTGTCCTACACTTCGATCGCCGCTTCCGCTACATTAGTGACGACTAATCCGGTTTGGGTCGCGCTGTTATCGTGGTTATGGTTTCGCGAAAAGCCTAGCCCTTTAACCATGGCGGGTATTGCCATCACTTTAATCGGCAGTGTAGGGGTAGCGCTCGGCAGTTCCGGTGCCTTTGGAGGCAGCCAACCGCTCCTGGGCAATGCGCTAGCACTCATCGGATCTTGGGCAGTGAGTCTCTACTTTTTGCTAGGGCGAGAAGCCCAACGACGTGGCTTGGGGATCGGCAGTCATGCCGTGCTAACCTACACGACTGCTGCGGCTGTCCTGTTACCCCTGCCGCTCCTGTTTGGAACGGGCTACAACGGCTACTCCAACTCGGTCTATCTCTGGATTGTGCTGATGGCTGTATTTCCCCAGTTGATTGGCCACACCAGCTTCAACTGGGCAGTTCGCTGGATTTCCCCCACCTTGGTGACTCTGACCATTTTGGCAGAACCCGTCGGCTCCAGTATTTTGGGCGCGATCGTCTTTCAAGAAAATCCGGGTGTCCCCGTCATCCTGGGGGCAGCCGTGATTCTGGCAGGTGTGGCAATTGCCGCTCTAGGAACGCGGGAAAGAACGGCAAGTCAAACGCCCGCAGATAAAACACTCTAAGCCTGCGGCAGGGTTAGATTTCATCCATGCCGCTTCTGGTGCCAATTCCAAGCATGGGTCAAGATCTGGTTCAGATCAGCGTATTGGGAATGCCACCCTAAAATTTGCTGCGCTTTTTCGCTACTGCCGACTAGTGCAGGCGGATCCCCAGGACGGCGATCGCACTCCACGACTTTGATATCTCGTCCTGTGACTTGCCGGGCCGCATCAATCACCTGCTTCACCGAGAATCCACTGCCATTACCCAGGTTAAACACAGTGCTGCTGCCAGCTTCCAACAAATACTTGACGCCTAAGACATGGGCATTCGCCAGGTCAGTGACGTGAATATAATCGCGGATACAGGTGCCATCTGGAGTGGGGTAGTCTGTGCCGAATATAGCAATAGAGTCCCGCTTGCCCAAAGCAGTAAGCAGCACCAGCGGAATTAGATGAGTTTCGGGATTGTGATCTTCGCCCAAACGGCCGCTGGGATCTGCTCCGCAGGCGTTGAAGTAGCGGAAGCAAACCGACTTGAGACCATAGGCCACATCAAAATCAGCCAAGATCTTCTCCACCATCAGCTTGCTCATGCCATAGGGATTGATGGGAGCTTGAGGATGATCCTCGGGAATTGGGACGGTATGGGGAATGCCATAAGTGGCACAGGTTGAAGAGAAAACCAACTTCTTGACGTTGGCCGCCACCATCGCCTCTAGCAGCGTCAACGTTCCTAAAACATTGTTGCGATAATACTTAGCAGGATCACTGACTGACTCACCCACATAGGCAAAGGCGGCAAAGTGAATCACCGCTGCAATATTGTGGGTCGCAAAAAGTCGATCAAGCAAGGGGCGATCGTTGGTATCTCCCACCACCAACTCAACCTTTAACTCATCATCAACCAATTCTCGATGCCCATACACCAGATTATCGAGCACTACAACTTCAAACCCTGCCTGCTGGAGCGCAAGAACCGCATGGGAGCCAATATAGCCCGCTCCACCCGTGACTAAAATGGTTGGTTTTACCTGTGACATGTCTACCTCTGACGCGATCGCTATTCTTAATCCAACGAATTGCTTTGTGCTGAACCTGTCGCCCCACAGGGCAACATTTTTTCTGAGTTATAACAGGTTCCTCCAGTCAACCAGTAGACAAATATGCGAATTCTACGCAAACTTTGCTTAATCTTTAGACAGCGCCTCATCGAAACAGGCATATGGTTCTCTCACTTCGTTGCTTCTACCCAATCCTAATCTCATGATGCCTGCCTCTTTGATAGCTATCAGTTCAGGTGGATTTGCTGTAGCGACCCAGTCGGGTGGCATTGCTAGCCTCGTACCTGATTTGATCATCCTGCTGCTGGTGGCTACAACCGTAGCCCTGCTGTCTCGTCGTTTGCGGATTCCCTACATGACAGGGTTGGTATTAGCAGGGTTGGCAGTCACCGAATTTTTACCCAGTCATCGCATTGGACTAGATTCTTCGCTAATTTTGAACCTGTTCTTGCCCATTTTGCTATTTGAAGCCGCTATCAATACTGACATCCGGCGCTTGCGGAGTACGCTAAAACCGATTGCGCTCCTGGCGGGTCCAGGCGTCCTGCTCTCGTCTGGAGTTACAGCAGTAGGGTTAAAGTTTGCCCTGAATTTAGACTGGACGGCTGCCTTCCTATTGGGAACGATCTTAGCCGTTACTGATACAGTCTCCGTCATTGCTGTATTTAAAGAAGTAGCCGTTCCATCTCGCCTCACAACAATTGTAGAGGGGGAAAGCCTGCTCAATGATGGAGTAGCGTTAGTGTTATTCAATCTCATCTTGCAGGTGCATCAGACGGGGTCTGTCTCGTTTGGAGATGGAGTACAGGAACTGCTGGTTGTAATTATTGGCGGTAGTTTGGTGGGTCTAGTGATCGGCTATCTCAGCGCTGGGTTACTAGTGCGATCGGATGACAACCTCAGCGGTATTTTACTGACGGTGGCTGTAGCGCTAGGAGCATACCAGGTCGGTCATCTTTTAGGGGTTTCTGGAGTAGTGGCAGTTGTTGTTGCAGGATTATGGATTGGCAACCTGGGCTTATCTCATCAAGTATCTGCCTCAAACCGTGTCACCCTCTATAGCTTTTGGGACTATGCCGGATTTGGCGTCAACACCTTTATTTTTCTGCTAATTGGAGTAGAAGTAAACTTAACGACGCTAGGGCAAACATTTCCAGCAGTGATTGTTGCTACGCTGGCGTACCAAGTAGGCCGGATCTTAAGTGTTTATCCGTTGCTCGGTATCTTCAACCGGTTTGATCGCCCTATCCCAATGCGCTGGCAGCATGTCTTATTTTTAGGCAACATCAAAGGCTCTTTATCCATGGCACTGGCGCTTAGCTTGCCGGTCAGCTTAGCAGGACGTGGAAATTTGATTGCGATCGTCTTTGGTAGCGTTTTGCTATCTCTGCTGCTGCAAGGGCTTAGCCTGCCTTGGATCGTCAGACGGCTGCAGCTCTCTTCTGTGTCTCTCGTCCGGCAGCAAACCGATGAACTGAGGGCACAGCTGATCACAGCCAAAGCTGCTCAAGAAGAACTAGAGGGCATGCTGAAGACCGGAATTTTGCCCAAAGCCGTCTATGAAGAAATGCGATCGCTCTATCAAGTCCAGGTTGCCAAAGCTGAGAAAGCCTTACGCAATCTCTACAATCAGTGGACGATGGATGTGGCGACTGGCAAAGGAGATCCCGCTCAGTTAGACACGGTACGTCGCCGGTTGCTCTTAGCCGAAAAAGGAGCCTTAACCGATGCAGTACGCAAACGTATTTTGCCCGAGAGCATTGCCATAGCGCGGCTCCAACAAATTGATGAAAAACTCCTCAACTTGGAAGATGACTAGTATTCTGTCAAGCAGCTTCCAGGGATAGGAAAAGAGTACAGGAACATTGCTCGTAAGAGGGGCTAAGCTAAAACTGTTAAACCCTTCAAGTAATTTTGGAGCTGGCGATCGTTATCGTGGGATAGGGCACCCTGGGGAATTTCATCCGGCAAGAAAGCACAGACATCCATCACCTCTAGCGTATCTTGCGCCTGCAGGGTTCCTGTCACTTCTGCCTCCACCACCACACAAATAGAATGGAATCGTGGATCGCGTTCTGGAGCAGAATACACGCCTACAAGGCGGTTGATCTTAATCAACTCTAAGCCTGTCTCCTCTTTCAATTCTCGCTGGACAGAAGTGGGAATATCTTCGCCCCAATCCACCATGCCGCCCGGCAAACTCCATTTTCCATTATCCCGTCGTTGGATTAAAACAATACGTCCATCGGGCAGTAGGGGAATAATGCTTGTACCTGTAACGGGATGGCGAATGAGCAGACCCAGTGCTGCTTGGACATACCGTTTCAACTGACGCATAAGAAAAAAGCCATTATGAACATTCAACTTGAGGGTAAGCCTGTCTAATCTGCAAATTTAGAACAATTTGTTTGAAGACATTAAAGATACCTCACTGTAATTTCTCTCAGCAATTTCTACCAGTCCTTAGAGTTATAGCGTTCTTTAGATATCGCCTTTCATTGAAATAATCCTATGACGGTCATAACCAGTTTTGACCAATCAAGTGTGATCCATCAGGTATGGGAGGTGCACCCCGACAGTTCCACCCGCACCCCGTCGAGCTTTCGATCGGGATCGCACTCAAAACACCGTTGATCAGCTAGGGTGTTTGGGCTCGTCTTCTCCTCTGACCTTAGCAAATCTTGATGCGAAGTGCGATCGCTTCCCTGAAAATGCCCGAGGGATCTGCGGGAAAATCGTATACCCATGTAAGGGCGCAAGTCCTTGCGCCCCTATCGCTAATGTTGTTGCCAGTGGGGATGTTATTAAATTGCAAATCCCTTAGGAAATCCCTAACTCTGCCAGAATTTCGGCAGCATGATTTTCTGGCTTGACTTTTAGATAAACCTTTTCAATTTTTCCTGCTGGATCAATCACAAAGGTGTTGCGGCTAATGCCCATGTACTCTTTCCCCATAAACTTCTTTAACCCGTAGCTTTCATAGGCAGTACCCACCTGCCCACCTTCATCGGAGAGAAGCGGAAAAGGTAAATCATATTTAGTGGCAAATTTACTGTGCGATTTAGCATCGTCCGTACTAATGCCCAAAACCACAACATCATGGGATTGGTAAGCCGTATAGGCATCTCGGAAACCACAGGCTTCTTTTGTACATCCTGGCGTATTGTCGCGAGGATAAAAATATAGAATCACACGCTTCCCTCGAAAATCTGAAAGTTTGACCAGATTTCCTTCCCCATCGGGCAAACTAAAATCAGGTGCTAGATCACCCGGCTTTAAACTCATTGCACACATCCTCTTGCTGACGGTGAGCTAGATACAAATACCGCTTCTGATTTTAGACTTGATTTTTCCTTTCCTGTTTTTAAGCTCCGTGAATCCAGATAGCCTTGACAAATCTATTCCACACTCATTAGAAAAGGCTGCCCTCAGGCGATCGCTCCTCCAAACTCGTCAATCTCTTCCCGCTGATCGATGGCGTCAGCACAGCGATCGCCTGTGTGCCTACCTGCAGACCTGTAGCTGGTTCACTCAAGCTCAGACCATCTTGTCCTATGTCAGCTTCCGGCAAGAACCTGACCTCAGCCCCCTACTGACCTTACCTAAGCGTTGGGGGTTGCCACGCTGCATGGGCAAGTCTCTCATATGGCATCATTGGTCACCCACTCAGTCTCTCCCCCTGCAGCCAGGAGCCTATGGCATTTTAGAACCCCATCCTGATAGCCCTATCTTGCAGCCCGAAGAGGTGGATCTGATTCTGGTGCCGTCTGTTGCCTGCGATAGGCAAGGCTACCGCTTAGGCTATGGGGGTGGTTTTTATGATCGAATGCTCAGTTCTTCAGCCTGGTCAACCCAACCGACAATCGGTATCCTGTTCGAGTTTGCTCGGCTTCCTCAAATCCCTATTGATACTTGGGATCGTCCACTTCAGGGAATTTGCACTGAGGCAGGTGTGTTTGAGGGGTGGGGGATGAAAGATGAAGGGAATGAGAGATAAGAGAGGAAGGAAGTTCCTGTAGATCTTGCCCTATCGCATCTTAGACGAGATAGCTTGTCAGAGCAATCTTGGATAGAGGCTAGATCCTAGCTTCAAATAGCGGATTTAAAGAAGCAAGTTAGCCAGGGGCAAGTTAGCCAGGAGCAAGTTAGCCAGGGGTAAGTTAGCGGAGGCTGCGATCGTGAGCCAGCTTCAACAGCATCTCCCAAGTCGCAGCCCACAGGTGAACTTTGCCATCCTCGGTTTG
>DATNOY010000565.1:0-4070 GCA_036703495.1 Coleofasciculaceae cyanobacterium | reverse complement strand
ATCCTAGAGGCTCATTCTGATACAGAGGGCTAATTGAGCAGTGGCGTAACGGACAGTTACATACTGACACTGGAGCAGAGTCAAGTAACAGGAGTTACAAAAGCCTGACAAATGGTCTGTTAGGGTGGGTTGTATTATACGAAGTAAAGTTTGGTGCTGTGAGCGTTTGCATCCAGATTGTTGAGGGAAATCCCCATTTGCGATCGCTGCTAGGTTGGCACTTGCAGCAGGTTGGCTATTGGGTTCATCAGTCGGCTGACCTTCAGCAGGCGCGAGACGTGTTTTTAGATCGCCAGCCTAGCCTGGTCATTTTGGACTCTGAGCTGGCCGATGGAAATGGTCTAGATTTTTGTCGCTGGCTACAGCAGCAGCGGCAGTCGATGATCTTAATGCTATCAGCCCGCACGACCGAGTCTGACATTGTGGCAGGACTACGAGCGGGAGCAGATGATTATTTGACTAAACCGTTTGGGATGCAAGAGTTTTTGGCCCGAGTGGAAGCCTTAAACCGGCGTAATCGGGCTGTTGCAGCTCCAGCCTCCCTAGATTATGGGGATCTGAAAATTGATTTAGTGCAGCGTCGGGTGCGGCTGAAAACGACCTATATTGATCTAACGCCCCAAGAATTCAGCCTGCTCTATGTACTAGCTCAAGCGGGGGGAGCGCCCCTCAGCCGCACCGATCTTTTGCGCAAAGCCTGGCCCGATGCTATCGACAATCATCGCACTGTGGATACCCACGTTTTATCTCTACGGAAAAAAATTGAGATTGATCCCCGGCAGCCTAGCTTGATCCAAACCGTTCGCAATGTGGGCTATCGTCTGAACGTAGAAATTGTTAACGCCAGACCTGCGCAGTCGGATTACTCCAATCAAAAGCTCAATTCGCGGAAGCCGCCCCTGCGATCGCTCTCCAAGGTAGCAGAAAGCTAGCTGCATCTCTAGGCGGGTGCGATTAGCAGGTTATTTCCGGTAGCCGGATCGAACGCTACAACCTGATCTAGATCCAGATGAAGGGGGAGGCGATCGCCCATTTTTACCTGCATTCCAGGGGGAATTTGCACATTAATGGTCGGTGCAGTAGCGCCATGCTGTACAGGTAAAACGGTGCGTAGGAGGGTTTCCCGCCCCAAAGGCTCGACAACTGTCACTTCTACCGTCAGATGGGGAGGCTGATCGGGTGTGGCCAGTCGGATGTGTTCAGGGCGAATGCCTAAATTGAGGCGTTGCCCTGGGGTTAACTGAGGCAAGGAGGGCAATCGAGGTACTGAAAAAGCCTGTCCTTCAATTTGAAAAGCGGCTCCATCGTAGGTGGTATGCAGGATATTCATGGGTGGATTGCCCAAAAACGTGGCCACCATTTGATTAGCGGGCTGGGCGTAGATGGATTGCGGATCGGCAATTTGTTGAATCCTGCCTTGGTTGAGTACCACAATCTGGTCAGCCAGCGTCATCGCCTCTACCTGATCGTGAGTCACGTAAATTGTGGTGATGCCTAGCCGCTGATGGAGTTGCTTCAGTTCAGCACGGGTATCGTCTCGCAGCTGAGCATCCAGGTTGGACAACGGCTCGTCTAGCAAAAAGGCTTGGGGCTGACGGGCGATCGCTCTGCCCAACGCTACCCGCTGCTGCTGACCGCCAGAAAGCTGTCGAGGTTTGCGATCGAGCAAATGAGCAATATTCAAGGATTGCGCCACGGTTTCAATGCGGGAGCGGATAGATTTGGGATCAGCTTGGCGCATTTTCAAGCCAAACGCCAGATTTTCGGCCACCGTCATGTGAGGATAAAGCGCATAGTTTTGAAAGACCATCGCCACATCCCGCTCCCGAGCAGGCACCTGGTTGACTAACCGCTCACCAAGGTACAAATTACCGGAGGTGGCGTGTTCTAACCCGGCAATCGTTCGCAGAATCGTAGATTTGCCACAGCCTGATGGGCCTACCAGCACCCAAAACTGCCCGTCTGGGACTTCAAAGGTGATGTCTGCGATCGCCGTTGTATTGTTGAAGCGGCGCGAAATTGCCTCCAGGTACACTCTTGCCACGGTTGCTGCCTATCTCAACTCATTTCATTATCGGTGGTGTTACCCCATTTATTATTGAGTTTTTTGAAAGTTAGTCTCTCCAAAAGATTTTTTGGCCATAGCGGCTTCGTTATCCAAATTCAACAGCAGCCTTAATCGGGTAGCCAAAATCTGAGTGGCTTTCCTCTGAAAATGCTGAGCTGTCGATGGATATTGCTATGACCTCGATGACTTGAGAAATTCCGAAATAACCTGATATTTTCAATTTGATAAAAACATTTACTATTTCGCTAAATTAAGTTGAGTTTAGCGTACAAATTTATTAAAAATCATTCTTTAAACCGCACTTAGTGTGCCTGAAGCCGGCAAATTGCATAGGATGTTGAACGAAAACAATGGGTTTTTTGATTAAAGTAAACTTTAGTATCGATGACCCCATTCTTAAGGGAAAAGTCCTATAGTGGGAACTGAAGCAAACAAGCTTCCCTGGCAGATTTAACCGCTAATCTCCATAGAGTTTAATTATGTAGAAAAGGGAGGTAAACAACGCTGTCTATCACGTTGAATCTGTCTCGACTGACTCTAACAGCATCCAATCGAAACGTAAGACCTTTCCTCAAGTAGTTAACAGAGAGCGATGTAACGCGATCGACTTGATTGCAAAATCAGTGTCAATCGGTGCAACTCTAGGTAGAATTATGTGAGAGAGGAAGATCCTTAACAGTTTCAGGTTTGGGTGCTGTTATTGCGTTTAAAATCTATGATTTTAGAGTCTTCGAGACAGCCCAGTTAATCGACACGGTAGAAGTGCATCATGGCAATCATTGCGCTGAAGGCTTGGTATATTCAGGAATATGAGCCGATTCGTGAATTGGAACAGCGACCCCATGACCTTCGCCTCAACAAAAATAGTTTGCTGAAATCTGCTCTGAGAGCCGATTTTCTGGAAGATAGCCAAGATGTTAGAAAAACCGCCTGGTTTCAGCGCTACCTGGAAGGGGATACGGTTGAGTTTTACATTGAAGGCAGCGGTGGCTATGCCATCTCCAATATTGATCTGATTAGCCATGAGATTTATTTCACAAAACAAGATGTCATGGCGCATCTCGATCCAACGGTTTTTCTCTGCTACCAGAGCGACTATCCCGAATCCAGCGATTTAGTGCGCGAATCGATCCAGGCCGTTTTGGAAAAGCTGAATAAGCGATCGCGCTTGCCCATCACGCTAGAAGAATCGCATCGACTCAACGAAGGTCCGGTGCGGCTCAATAGCACCCTGATGCGGAAAATCCGGAAAAGCCTGCTGTTTATTGCAGACGGCACCCCTATCCTGCAACTTGACGGCAACCCGCCTCGCCCCATCCCCAGCCCCAACGTATGTGTAGAAGTGGGCTATGCGTTGCAATGCAAGCGGACTGAGCAAATTCTGCTGGCTCATATGGAGCGATCGGATGTCAATGGGCAGTTTTCGTTTGATGTGCCCAATCGCAATCGGGTGCAGTTTCGCAACAAAACGGAGTTAAACAAGCTGTTGCCCCAGGCGATCGAAACCCAGCTGCAGCGCTTTAATCTTTTTTGAAGTGATGGTGAATCGATAACTTTGGTTTCAAGACGTTCATTTTTGCCATCAGATCGGGAATATTTACGTCGCATGCCTTGCTTGGGGTGAACTAGATTAGGGCTACTCTAAGGAAGGCAACTCAGATGTTTAACCCCCTTATTCCCTATGCCTAGAACTCCTAGTGAATTCGCTGTTTTTCTGCTGATGGAAGGCGGACACCGTGAAGAAATCCGTTTTCCTACCATTCAGGATTTTCAAAAGTGGTATAGCGGTGAGCTGGTGCCCAAGTCAAATTCCAATGACTTCATCAATGTCCCTATTAAGAATATCCAGGGCGAATATATGGTGGTTCGCCCGTCTCGCGTAGTGGCCTTGCGGGTCGAGCCTGTGTTTTATGGCAGCGTTGATCGAGACTTTTAAGAATAGAAGATGAGCCTTTAAGTCAGGATGAGCGGGAAGGATGAAAAAGGAACGTTGAGTTGATAT
>DATNOY010000564.1:0-4163 GCA_036703495.1 Coleofasciculaceae cyanobacterium | reverse complement strand
GTGGGACATACGGCACGGGAGTTAGGGATTTGGGCTCAGCCTGAAGACCGGGAAAGCTTGAAGCAACAGCTGCAAACCTGTGGCTCGATCGCCAATTTAGAAATTGAGTTTCGTAAAAAGTCAGGAGATCTGTTTTTAGGGTTGTTTGCGGCTGAGGTGATTCAACTGGAGGATGAGCCTTGCCTGCTGTCTGTCACCACCGATATCACCTTGATTAAACAAGCGAGTCAAGCGCTAGAACGGTTGGCAGAGATTGGCGAACTGGCTTCTATGATTGTCCATGAAATTCGCAATCCCCTGACAACTTTGCTGATGGGTGTTAATTCCTTTAAGCGACTGGAACTGCCGGAACGGTTTCAAGAGTACCTGGCCCTGGCTCTGGACGAAGGGGAACGATTGCAACGTCTGCTCAATCAAATCCTGCTCTATGCCAAACCTCAAACCTTGCAGCAGTCAGCGTTGGAGTTAAATAGTTTTGTTACTGAAATGCTGATGCCGCTTCGAGAAATGCCTGCCGCTGCTGACAAACAGCTGCAATTTATTGCTGCAGTAGCACCAGTGCGGGTGCTAGCTGATCCAGATAAGTTGAAACAGGTTTTGATTAATTTAGTCACCAATGCTTTTGAAGCAGCGCCCGTAGAAGAGGCGATCGCCATCACCATTCAGCCTGAGGCGCAGCAAGTTTGTCTGCAGGTGCATAACGGGGGACACCCAATTCCGCCGGATGTACTACCAAAGCTCACCCAACCTTTTGTCACCACTAAATCGACGGGCAACGGGTTGGGGTTGGCGATCGTCAAGCGGATTGTAGAAGCCCATGCTGGGGAATTGGCGATTGAATCTTCTGACATCCGCGGGACAACGGTCACGGTGAAATTACCCACACTTTAAGGGGGTGAGCCAATGTCTCCTGTGCCGCTACAGCTGCCTGATGCAGATATCGTGTTTTATCCAGCGCTACTGTCTGCCCAGGCAAGCGATCGCCTGTTCACAACCCTGACCCCAACGATTTCCTGGCGACAGGATTGGATTAAGATATACGGGCGATCGCTGCCTCAACCCAGACTAACCGCTTGGTATGGTGATCCTGGCAAATCCTATACCTACTCTGGCATTACGATGCAGCCGCTGCCTTGGACATCCCTGCTGCTTGACCTGAAGGCCCAGGTGGATGCGGTATCGGGTGTGGTGTTCAATAGCGTGTTGCTCAATCTCTACCGAGATGGGAACGACAGTATGGGATGGCATAGCGATGATGAACCCGAGCTAGGACAGCATCCGGTCATTGGTTCCCTTAGCTTGGGAGGTGTGCGGCGGTTGCTGCTGCGGCACCGATTCGAGCCAGGCTTAAAGCATCAACTAGAACTCCCATCGGGTAGCTTCCTGCTGATGCGGGGAACCACCCAACATTACTGGCAGCATCAAGTTCCTAAAACGAAACGGCCAGTTCCTCCCCGGATTAACTTAACCTTTAGGGTCATTTGCTAAAGTTTGCTGTCTATCGGGTGGAACGGGCGATCGGGGCTTTTCTGCCCAAGGCAACTAGAGCAACCACAATGAATGCTGTTCCCATAGTCCACGGAGTGACCTGTTCATGTAGCAAGAACGCTGAGACCAGCAGTGTTAGAAAGGGCTGTAAGAGTTGGATCTGACTGACTCGGGCTACTCCCCCGATCGCCAATCCGTGATACCAGGCAAAAAAGCCGAGAAACATACTGAACACGCTGAGATAGCCGAAGCCCAGCCCAGATAGCAGGGAAGCATGCAATCCCTGTTGGGCAATGGTCAGGACAACGGGTATGGCTAAGAACGGA
The DNA here is from genome assembly GCA_036703495.1 of Coleofasciculaceae cyanobacterium. Taxonomy (GTDB): domain Bacteria; phylum Cyanobacteriota; class Cyanobacteriia; order Elainellales; family Elainellaceae; genus Drouetiella. The sequence goes on along the minus strand of DATNOY010000564.1, from coordinate 2,349 downwards.
GCAGACAGCACCAATGCCCAGCAAATCACCTGCCAACCGCCCAATTCCCGCGATAGCCTTCCCCCTTCGGCATAGCCGATCGCAGCGGCGGCCACTGCTCCCAACAGAGATAGATCTGCGATCTGGAGACTTCCCCCGCCTGCAAGAATGGCAAACAGGACAACGACAGCACTGCCCAGGCTACTGCACAACCAGAAAGCCCCAGAGGGGCGATCGCCGGTTCGCAAGGTTCCAGCCATGGCGGTTGCTAAAGGCAAAATACCCAAAACGATTGCCCCGTGAGCGGCAGGTAATGAGCGCATTGCCCAGGCTGAGAGCAACGGAAATCCGACAATTACACCAGCGGCAATGATGACTAAATTGGGCAGGTGCCGTTGAGCGGGTAGAGGTTGCCGGGTGGTTTTCAGTAACAGGGCTGCCAGAATGGCTGCCACGACTGCCCGTCCCAATCCTACAACGGTGGCATCCAGGTCAGCGACAGCCAGACGAGTGGCGGGTAAGGTCAGACTGAAGGTGAGCACCCCCAGGAATCCAAAGGCTAACCCAATGGTTTCTGGATGGACACCCTGAAACATCAAGCGATCGGCGATGGATGAATCTCCTGCTTTAGGTTTCATTCTGCAGCCCCGGTGGAGCTCCTGGTGTACTGCTGTATGTAAGCAGGGACATCAATGTCGGACGATAGCTGAGGATCAGGAATAGGAGTCAGGGGAGCCAGACGCATTGGCAGTTCTCCTGCCCACACGGGTAAGGCATAGTCAGCTTCATCGTCTTTGGGCGGGCCGCTGCGGACTTTGGCAGACGCTTCATCTAGGGGGAGCGAGAGGACTAGGGTGCCAGCCACCTCCTGGGAAGTGGGCGGCCGCACGGCTGCCCAACGACCGGGAACCACATGTTCCGTAAAGGCTTTCAATGCTTCCAGCTTTTCGGTTGCCGCTTCAACCACTGTGGCTTTGCCAAAAATGACAACGGAGCGATAATTCATGGAATGGTGAAATGCCGATCGCGCTAATACGAGTCCATCCAATAGGGTGACGGTAACGCAGACTTCAATGCTTTCCTTCAGCGTTCGTAGCATGCGGCTGGCGGGAGAACCATGAATGTAGAGGCAATCGCCGACTCTGCCGTACGCGGTGGGAATCACAAACGGTTGAGTCTCGACTACAAAGCCCACATGGCAGATCAAGCCTTCGTCCAAAATCTGATGAATCAGAGGGCGATCGTAATGACCGCGTTGAGGCAGTCGTTTGATTTGATTGCGTTGCGTGATGGACAAGGACTCTGATGGTGTTGCGGTGTCAAATGTAGTCATCTTGCTTGTTCTACGGGTTTGTTCTAATAGGTTTGTTCTAATAGGTTTGTTCTATCGAAAGAACCGTTGAGTTGTTGGTGTCATCGTAAATCCAGTCGCATGACATTGCTCTCTGTAAATCCCAGCCGGGAATACACTGGCCGACCGGATGGGGAAGCATTGAGTACAGCATGGGTGCAACCGATCGCTTTCAGGTAGGCGATCGTCTGTTGGGTGAGCTGAGTGGCAATTCCCCGACCTCGATAGTCCGGCTCCACATAGACACCCCAGATATAACCATCAGAGCGTTCCGAGGCTTTCATGACATTGGGGTAGAGTCCGGCAAATCGTTGACAGCCAGCAGAGCCAACCACTTGCCCGTCTACCTCTGCCACAAACGCCTGATAGTTCAAGGTTTGACGGGCTTGGCTGATAAACTGCAGGGTGATCTCTAGCCAATCGATCGCCATGGTATCGGCTGAAACCTGGTTATCTAACCACATTTGATAAAAATGATGGGCGATCAGAGAATCTTCTGCCGGAGTTGCTGCCCGAACTTGAAGGCGTTGTTGCATTAGCATGATGGCATTGCTTGAATCTGGTTAGCCTGAGCTTAGTCCGGGCAAGTGGACTCTTGCAATAGCCAATTTTATGCTTTTATAGCAGTCCACTTTGAGGTAGGTGATGGCATCCTGAAAGCTTTTCCACGGCGTTGCTAATCGCAGGAATGAATTCTCGTAAGGGCGAACGGCCGTTCGCCCCTACAAGAGGCATCGAATCAGGACAAGATGCGCACCCCACAAGAGATAGAGAAGATCGGGATTTTATTGGCTTATAAGTCCCCTAGCTACCCGATTTCAGATATTCTGCGGAAAAATTCAGTTTATTTATCTGTTCTGAGTGTGACACCTAAAATTTTCAATTAGCGGTATTTTTCTATTCACATTAAAGATGCGGTTTTGGTTCAAAGGCGGTCTTAAATTTTCATAGTCTGGTTTTCTAAATCAGTGGTTGTAGGGTTGTATAACTGTTCAATTAACGCTTCACATAAGCCACTA
>DATNOY010000563.1:0-4015 GCA_036703495.1 Coleofasciculaceae cyanobacterium | reverse complement strand
AATGAAACTAACCGCAATCGGGCTAAGCTATTTGTCTTGCAATCGTTAGCAGCCGAGCCGCGAATCCAGAAGGTACTCACCGTTACCGTCACCCAGAACCGCTCTAACCGCACCCGCATGGATATTAATCTGTCGCTGCTGGCGATCGACAGCGATACTCCCCTCAACCTGGTCTTTCCATTCTTTTTAGATGGAGGTGTGTCCCCATGAACCCCGATACCGTGAATTTAATTGAACGTCCTTACCAGGAGGTGGTGGATGATCTGCTGACGGCGATCGTCGGTGGGGTGGTGAATGAGCCGATCCTGTTTGATCTGAAAGCTGATCTCTATCCCTTGTCCCAACCGGCTCAAGATGTGCGCGGCATCACGGGCACAGTGGATGCCGACAACGGGCAGCAGACCCACTTCACCTTCCAGAAAACCATCGATTTTCTGTTTGATGCCAGCCAAAATGCTGTGGTCTGGCAGGAGGGTGGCAAGCAGCCAGCCGACGAAACCCCCTTTTATGTCGATTACTTCCGCCAGGGTAGCCAGTCGCCCCTCACCGACATTAATGTGGGCAGCGTCACCCGCACCCTGACTGAAGCGATCGGTCGAGAGATTGCTACGGTCTACGGGCAGGTCAATAAAGCCTACCTGTCGGCGTTTATTGATACGGCTGAGGGTAAATCTCTGGATCTGGTGGTGGCTATCCTGGGTGTTACCCGCAAAACCAAAGACTTTGCAGTAGGGCTGGTGACGTTTTTCCGCGATCCGGCGATCGAAGGCAATATCACGATTCCCCAAAGCACCTTGCTTTCCACAGTGAAAGGCGATGCGACCTTTCAAACCATCGAACCACGCACCCTGCAGCGAGGGCAAGTCCGTATTGACCTGCCGGTGCGGGCCAGCGATGGATTTAAAGGGGCAGCTGGCAAAGTAGAGGCAGGAGCCATTACCACCCTGACGCAGCCGATTGCAGGCATCACCAAAGTCACCAATCTGGAAGCCACCTTTTTGGGGTCGGAAAACGAGAGCGATACAGAATTGCGCGATCGCGCCAAAGCTGCCTTGCGGGGATTGGGTAAAGCTACGCTCTTAGCCTTATCCCGAGTCATTGCCGAAGAACGGGCCAGCTTGACAGAAGTTTGGGATCCCAACAGTCCTCTAGGTCATCGCACTGATATCCCCGGTACGGTAACGCTGCTGGTCGCTAGCGAACCGGAACGCTTTCCCAGCCTGCGGGGAGCGGTGGAAGAAACACGGGCAGCAGGCGTGCAGGTGACGCTGGTGGCACGATATGTCTTCTTTAAGCCTCGCCTGACGGCCCGGATTGCCGCCGGACTGCCTGCCGCCGGCAAAGTCAAGCTCCTCAGCCAAATCATTGAGGCGATTCAGGACTATGTCGATGGCTTGACGGCAGGCGATGCGGCCAAAGGAGCCGATATCCTCAAAGCGATTCAGACGGTCAAAGACGTGAGCGATCCCAAGATTGTGGATGTGATGGCCTGGAAATCGGATGTGGGTCAACCCGGTGCCGAAGCCCTGGTAGATAATCTGCTAGAGGCGATCGCCATTACCCCCAAAGACCAGCCCGAGGCTCTGCGTAATGCGCTGACTCGCACCCTGACTGAAACGCCATCCGTGCCGACGAATCGCCGGATTGCCGATCGCAACCTGGTGCAAAATCTGAGCGGACAGCGGGCCAGCGATAGCGAAATTGAACAAGGTCAGTTTCAGGTAACGCCCCCCGGTGCGGAATGGTGGGTGGTGCTGGATCTAGAACCTGCCGATATTGTCCTGTTGGAGTCTTGATATGCCAACCAAAACCGATCGCATCCTCAGCTATCTACCCGGAACCTTCCGCGCCTTGCCCAAGCCAACTGCCCTCTACGCAGTGGCTGATGCATTCGGTAATGAACTGCTGCTGGCCGAAAATAGTCTGGCTGCCATTCTGCTATCCCACTGGGTTGACCATGCCGATCGCGGCTCTGCAACGATCAACGATTTGGCTCGGATTGCGGCCCTGTACGGCTTGGCCCCCCGCCGAGATCAACTGACGGATGAAGTGTTAGAAAGCGTTGAAGAGTTTCGAGAACACCTGAAACGCTACATCCGCACCTTTTTAGCAGGAACTGCGACCGTACCGGGGATTTTGCGGGTGACGGCAGAGTCCTTGGGGCTGCGAATCGTCGATGACCCGCTCGATAGCTGGTGGAGCCGCCAAATTCCAGAATTGGTGACGCAGGAGCCACGCGGTGAAGATGCGGCAGCACTGGTGCTGGGCGTAACGGGACAAACGGTGACGGGACAGGCGGCCACAGCGGCTCAGCTGCAAGGAACGGTAGATTTGAGCGCTGGAGTTGATCTGCGCCAGGCTCGCATCCTGCGGCTACAGGTGGATCAGTCCAATCCGGTGGCCATTGATTTAGTCACAGTCGGGGTGGATGCAGCAGCCGTCTCATTGACGGCGATTTGCGATGCCATCAATACCGCTGTGGGACAACCGGTGGCTGCCATTGCGGGAAACCGCTTAAGTCTGACTTCACCGACCTTAGGATCTACAAGCCGCCTGGAAGTGTGGGATACCGCTAACGATGCTGCTGAGGCAGTGCTGGGATTGCGATCTCGCACCGCTGTGGGCAGCACGGCCAGGGCGGCTCGCGTGGTGGGCCGCGTTGACCTGAGCCAGGGGGTGGTGTTAGACAGCGCCCGCTATCTTCGACTGGCGATCGATGGCACGCGCGTAGCCGAAATTGACTGTGCGGCCGGCAGCCCCGGACTGAAATCGTTGGCCCAAATCTGCACGGCCATCAACCAAAGTCTGGGGGTAAATGTCGCCCTGCAGGATAACCAGGTGCTGACTTTAATTTCGCCCACCGTAGGAGCCAACAGCAGCATTGCCTTCCAATCCCCGACAGCTCAGGATGCCACCGCCCTGCTGTTTGGCTCGGTGCAGTCCTTTTACTTGGGACAGGAGACTCAGCCTGCCCGCATCAAAGGCGAACCGGACTTACGGCTAGGGGTGGATTTGAGCGATCGCCCCCACTTGCGGCTCCAGGTCGATCAGGCGGCCGCTGTCACCATTAACTGCGCTGGTACCCATCCGGCCAATACCCAAGCCGCCGAAATTGTAACCGCTATTAACACCGCCTTCCACCTTCAAATTGCCAGTTTTGATGGGCGCGCCATCACGCTCACTTCTCCCACCCAGGGCACAACCAGCAGCCTGACTGTGGAATTGCTGCCCGGTGGCGATGCCGCTGCAGCGATTCTGGGCATTCGGGCTCGCATAGCCCAGGGGACTCCCGCCACCGCTGCTCAGCTGGTCGGCAGCCCTGATCTGCGGTTAGGCAGCCCTGAGTTTCCGGTCGATCCGCCAGAGCCGCAGGGCAAGGTCAACCTGATGGCGCGTCATCGCCTGGCGCTGGCGGTAGATGGCGGCTCAGCTGTAGAAGTGAACCTGCGGGCTGGGGCAGAGAATGCCCGGCAGGTTACGCTCAGTGAACTAACGGCCGCGATTAACACCCAGCTAGGACAACCGATCGCCACTCAAGCTGAAGGACGGCTCGTCCTGACTTCCCCCACCACCGGTAGCGCCAGTGCACTGGCTGTCGTGCCGCTAGAAACGCCGCGATCGCAACAGTTTGTCACCCGCGCCATCATTACCGATGAAGCAACGCAGGTGATCCTCGGCTTCATGGCTCGCGAGGCAATGGGATCCCCCGGTCTGCCGGCCCGTCTGGTTGGCGCTGTCGATTTACACCGAGGCGTAGATTTGCGCGAAACCCCCTATTTACGGATCCAGCTAGACGATCGCCTTCCCCAAGACATCAACTGTGCCCTGCATAGCCCCCGCCCCCGGGCTGCCCTGCTCAGCGAAATTGTGGCAGCCATCAATCAGCAGATGGGACTGGAGTTAGCTGCTGCAGAGGGTCGGCGCTTGGTGTTAACCTCCCCGCTAGCTACTGCTAGTAGCCGCATTGCCTTAGAGCCGCCCCAAGCGGCCGATGCCTTGAACCTGCTGTTTGATC
>DATNOY010000562.1:0-5643 GCA_036703495.1 Coleofasciculaceae cyanobacterium | reverse complement strand
AGAAGAGCGTCAGCAGGTGCAGCATAAGGTAGCGGGACTGAGCGATCGCCTTGATGATTACCCAGATCAGCTTTCGGGAGGACAAAAGCAACGAGGGGCGATCGCCTGGGCTTTAGTAGCTCAGCCCAAGTGGGTCTTAGCCGACGCACTCCTGGACTCACTAGATAAAACGGGTCGTGATGGGGTGGGCAGTGATTCAACGTCTTGCCCAAGAAGAAGGCTGTTCGGTACTGCTGGTAACGCACGATAGCGGATTCTCGATATTGCCGATCGAATTTTGCATATGGAAGATGGGCAGATTGCTAGAGACGCAGAAGCGGTAGCCGAGCAAGGCTGATCAGCATAGAAATCGATGTTTGTCTATGCTGTGGCTAAGGATTCTTAAATCCCCAGCTTATTTGTGAACAAAAATTAAGCTCATTTTTATTTTGGTAAAGTCTTTTGAATTTATTGTGGCTATAGCGGCTTTCTATGGGTTGCATTAAATATTTCAATTTGTAAAAGATCTGCAACCTTGAGCATTTTATTTGCTGATGGATAAGCGTGAAAAGCAGACGGATCAAGGATTTGCATTTTGAATTATTGTTAACTTGGATTAATAGCGATCGGATTCCGGTTCTATAATGCTCGTCAGTACCTCCCCAAATCGCTGAGGCTGTTCTGGTAAATCTCGGACTAAATCTGAGGTGGTTCAGAAGTGACTAATCACAGCTCGTCTCTTTAAGAGCTAGGGCAGGCTTTAGACTGATCGACGCTCCCCCCTGAGTCTGAAGCTTGCTTGGTAAACCGCAATCATCTGATGCGTTATCGGGAAGAGACTATGGTTAGGCTGAGGCCTAGGCGTATTTGGGAATAGGATTTATCTCGTCCTTGTCTAGAGAGAGGAGAGTCTCGAATGACAACTACCCCACGGGGGCAGTCGGAAAAGGTAAAAGTGGTGGTCGATAACGATCCGGTTCCTACTTCTTTTGAGAAGTGGTCACAGCCAGGTCATTTCGATCGCACGCTAGCAAAGGGTCCAAAAACAACGACCTGGATCTGGAACCTTCATGCCGACGCCCACGATTTTGATAGTCATACCAGTGACCTAGAAGATATATCTCGTAAAATCTTCAGCGCTCACTTCGGGCACCTGGCCGTTGTGTTTGTCTGGTTAAGCGGCATGTATTTCCATGGCGCTAAGTTTTCAAATTATGAATCTTGGCTGGTCGATCCCCTGCACATTAAACCCAGCGCGCAGGTGGTTTGGCCCATTGTTGGTCAAGAAATTTTGAATGCAGATGTTGGCGGTGGCTTCCACGGCATCCAGATTACTTCTGGATTATTTCAACTGTGGCGAGCTTCCGGGATTACGACTTCAACGCAGCTTTATGCAACAGCAATCGGTGGGCTAGTCATGGCTGGCTTGATGCTGTTTGCAGGCTGGTTCCATTACCACAAGCGGGCTCCCAAGCTGGAGTGGTTCCAAAATGTGGAATCTATGATGAACCACCACCTGGCAGGTTTGCTGGGTCTAGGCTGCTTGTCTTGGGCGGGTCATCAGATTCATGTTTCCCTACCTATTAATAAGTTGCTGGATGCAGGCGTAGCGGTAAAAGATATTCCGCTACCGCATGAGTTCATCCTGAATCCTGGTTTGATGAAGGATCTCTATCCCAGCGTGGATTGGGGTATTCCTAGCGGTATCATTCCTTTCTTTACCTTGAACTGGGGCGCATACTCTGACTTCCTCACCTTCAAAGGTGGCTTGAATCCCGTCACAGGTGGTTTGTGGTTGTCTGATACAGCCCATCATCACCTGGCTCTGGCTGTGCTCTTCATTGTTGCGGGTCATATGTACCGCACCAACTGGGGTATCGGTCACAGCATGAAGGAGATTTTGGAAGCTCATAAGGGGCCTTTCACAGGCGAAGGTCATAAGGGTCTCTATGAGATTTTGACCACTTCCTGGCATGCGCAATTGTCGATTAACCTGGCAATCCTGGGTTCTATCACGATCATTGTGGCTCAGCACATGTATGCGATGCCGCCCTACCCTTACCTGGCAACAGATTATCCAACTCAGATCTCGCTCTTCACTCACCACATGTGGATCGGCGGTTTCTTGATTGTGGGTGCTGCGGCTCATGGCGGTATCTTTATGGTGCGGGATTACGATCCAGCCCAAAATGTGAATAACCTGCTCGATCGCGTTCTGCGTCATCGGGATGCTATTATCTCTCACCTCAACTGGGTCTGTATCTTCCTAGGCTTCCATAGCTTTGGTCTATACATTCACAACGACACGATGAGTGCGTTAGGTCGTCCCCAAGACATGTTCTCGGATACGGCAATTAAGCTTCAACCCGTGTTTGCTCAATGGATTCAAAATCTGCACACGCTTGCTCCAGGCGCAACGGCTCCTAATGCTGTCGCTCCAGCTAGCTATGCCTTCGGTGGCGGTGTGGTTGCAGTGGGTGGCAAGGTTGCCATGATGCCGATCGCTCTGGGAACGGCAGACTTCATGGTTCACCATATCCATGCCTTTACGATTCACGTGACGGTACTGATTCTGCTCAAGGGTGTGCTGTTTGCCCGTAGCTCTCGTCTGATCCCAGACAAAGCTAATTTAGGCTTCCGCTTCCCTTGCGATGGTCCAGGTCGTGGCGGCACTTGCCAAGTGTCTTCCTGGGATCATGTGTTCCTCGGTTTGTTCTGGATGTACAACGCTATCTCGATCGTAATTTTCCACTTCAGCTGGAAGATGCAGTCAGATGTTTGGGGTACAGTCGGTTCGGATGGCACCATATCGCACATTACCGGCGGTAACTTTGCTCAAAGCTCAATCACCATTAATGGCTGGTTGCGTGACTTCCTTTGGGCACAGGCGGCTCAAGTGATCGGCTCTTACGGCTCGGCTCTGTCGGCCTATGGCTTGATGTTCTTGGGTGCACACTTCGTCTGGGCGTTCAGCCTCATGTTCCTGTTCAGCGGTCGTGGCTACTGGCAAGAACTGATTGAATCGATCGTCTGGGCACATAGCAAGCTGAAAGTGGCTCCTGCCATTCAGCCTCGCGCTCTGAGCATCACTCAGGGTCGTGCAGTGGGGGTTGCCCACTTCTTGCTTGGAGGAATTGCCACGACTTGGGCATTCTTCTTGGCTCGGATTATTGCAGTAGGCTAGCGTTAGCTCAATGCTGATTTCTCTCTAGATGCTTGACGGACGGTGGGTTAGAGCTAAGGCGATGGAATGAATAGGATCTTTCATTGAAAGTCTTAATGATTTTCTGAGCAAAAGTGCTTAGCTCACCGTTTCATCTCCAGTACACTAGAGCGGATAGCGACAAGCTGATAGCTAATTGAGGATTTCAATTAGGACTTATGGCAACAAAATTCCCAAAATTTAGCCAGGACTTGGCTCAGGATCCGACGACTCGTCGGATCTGGTATGGGATTGCTACTGCCCACGACTTTGAAAGCCACGATGGCATGACAGAAGAAAATCTTTATCAAAAGATTTTTGCTTCTCATTTCGGTCACTTGGCAATCATCTTCCTGTGGACTTCTGGCAACCTGTTCCACGTCGCCTGGCAAGGTAACTTTGAGCAGTGGATTAAAGACCCTCTGCATGTTCGCCCGATCGCCCATGCGATTTGGGACCCTCACTTCGGTCAAGCTGCGGTAGATGCCTTCACTCGTGCAGGCGCTTCTAATCCCGTTAACATCGCTTACTCGGGTGTGTATCACTGGTGGTACACGATCGGCATGCGGACAAACGGCGATTTGTACCAAGGCTCTATTTTCTTGCTGCTCTTGGCGGCAGTCATGCTGTTCGCGGGTTGGCTACATCTCCAGCCCAAGTTCCGTCCGAGTCTGTCTTGGTTTAAGAATGCAGAGTCTCGCCTCAACCACCACTTGGCAGGTTTGTTTGGCGTTAGCTCTTTGGCTTGGACAGGGCACCTGGTTCACGTGGCTATTCCCGAATCGCGGGGTGTGCATGTGGGTTGGGACAACTTCCTGTCAATGAAGCCCCATCCTGAAGGTTTGGCTCCCTTCTTTACCGGCAATTGGGGTGCCTATGCAGAAAATCCTGATACGGCAGGTCATCTGTTTGGTACGGCTCAAGGTGCTGGAACCGCTATTCTGACTTTCTTGGGTGGCTTCCATCCTCAAACAGAGTCGCTGTGGTTGACCGATATGGCGCATCACCATTTGGCGATCGCTGTTCTGTTCATCATTGCGGGTCACATGTACCGTACCAACTTTGGTATTGGTCACAGCATTAAAGAGATGCTGGATTCTAAGAAGGGTCTGCTCAGCTCTAAGAGTGAAGGTCAGTTCAATCTGCCTCACCAGGGACTGTATGACACGATGAACAACTCGCTGCACTTCCAGTTGGCGTTTGCGCTCGCGGCTTTGGGCGTCATTACCTCCTTGGTTGCTCAGCACATGTATTCGCTGCCTCCCTATGCTTTCATGGCTCGGGATTATACGACTCAGGCAGCGCTCTACACGCACCACCAGTACATTGCTGGCTTCATCATGGTGGGGGCGTTTGCTCACGGCGCGATCTTCCTCGTCCGTGACTACGACTCCGCTCAGAACAAAGGCAATGTGCTCGATCGCGTTCTCAACCATAAAGAAGCGATCATCTCTCACCTCAGCTGGGTATCGCTGTTCCTGGGTTTCCATACCCTGGGCATCTATGTCCACAATGATGTGATGCAAGCTTTTGCGACTCCTGAGAAGCAAATCTTGATTGAGCCCGTGTTCGCACAGTTCATCCAGGCTTCTCACGGTAAGTTGCTGTATGGCTTTGACACGCTGCTGTCGAATCCTGATAGCTTGGCTTCTACCGCTTGGCCAAATCACGGCAACGTCTGGTTGGCTGGCTGGCTGGAAGCGATTAATAGCGGCAAGAACTCTTTGTTCTTAACGATTGGGCCAGGTGACTTCTTGGTTCATCATGCGATCGCTCTGGGTCTCCATACCACCACCTTGATCTTGGTCAAGGGTGCGTTGGATGCTCGCGGTTCTAAGCTGATGCCCGACAAGAAAGACTTCGGCTATGCCTTCCCTTGTGATGGTCCAGGTCGGGGTGGTACATGCGATATCTCAGCTTGGGATTCCTTCTACCTGGCTATGTTCTGGATGCTGAACACGCTGGGCTGGGTAACCTTCTACTGGCATTGGAAGCACCTGGCAGTCTGGAGTGGCAACGTTGCTCAGTTCAATGATTCTTCTGTAACAATCATGGGCTGGCTGCGTGATTATCTCTGGCTCAACTCCTCACAGTTGATCAACGGGTACAACCCCTACGGCATGAATAATTTGGCAGTCTGGGCCTGGATGTTCCTATTCGGACACCTGGTATGGGCAACCGGTTTCATGTTCTTGATCTCTTGGAGAGGTTACTGGCAAGAGTTGATCGAAACCCTAGTATGGGCGCACGAACGTACTCCTATCGCTAACCTCGTTCGCTGGAAAGACAAGCCTGTTGCTCTCTCCATCGTACAAGCTCGTGTAGTTGGTCTAGCACACTTCACCGTCGGCTATGTCCTCACCTACGCAGCCTTCCTCATCGCCTCCACTGCTGGTAAGTTCGGTTGATCTGGCTACTAGTTTTGTAGGTAAGTAATAAAATCCCCCGCCGCAAGGTGGGGG
>DATNOY010000561.1:0-3381 GCA_036703495.1 Coleofasciculaceae cyanobacterium | reverse complement strand
TGGGTTTCATGCTTCAACCCAATCCCCGTTTAATTCATCCTCCTTGTTTAGCTTTAACGAATTGCAATTTTTCTAAATACCAAATAGTCTCACTTTCCAATGCTGTGCCTGAGGGGCTAGAGCATTTCTTGCAAGCCTTTTACTCCACCAGATACGTTGATGAACACGTTGCTTAGCAGAAAAGGGCTCTGCTTCTGGGCTAGGGAGATCATGCTATCGAATTCAAGCTGGTGTTGTCGTAAATTCTGCCGTAAATCGTGCTGACCTGCAGTACCTGGTTTTTGTGAGTTCATGTTCTTCCCTTGCTGATCTCCCTCCATCATTAGATTGGCGAGGTTGCCCGTGCTAGAGATGATTTGCCCTGCCTATTAAAACAACTCTTACTTTTTTAGACCTGCACATGGGGAGGAAATAGCCCAAATCCAATAATGCGAGGAGGAATGTCTTGGAGGATGGGGAGTTTAAGGAATGCAGGCAGCTGAGGTGGCTGATTGTCGAGCGCACTCTTGACGATGTTTTGTTGAATTAACGATTGAAAGAACTGGATAAAGCGAGTTGGTAGCTGCCGTTGTCGCTGTACAGCGGCCAAATGGCTGGATTTCACTGCCTTCTGCTTCAAAGGTTGGCTGAGGCAATTGGCAGCTGCAACGGCATCTTGAATGGCATAGTTAATGCCAACCCCGCCAACCGGAGACATCACATGGGCCGCATCCCCAATTAATAGCAATCCTGGTCGGTGCCACTGCCGGACATAGCTAGATTCCACTGAGAGGAAGGCAACTTGGTGCCAGTCCTGCAACTGCTGCACTCGTTCCTTGAATTCTGGCAGAATCTCCGCAATGTTCTGCCGCAAGACTTCCAATCCTGCGGCACGCACCTGTTGATAGCCTCCTTTCGGAATCACGTAAGCAATTTGCCATTGTGCTCCGCGATCGAGCAATACCACCATTCTTCCCTGCCCAATCCGCCCGTTTAAGCCTTCACTATCTTCGGGGGCATGGGGTAAACGAAACCATAGAACATCCATCGGTGCTGAAGTGGGCACCGCTTCCAGTGCCGCTAATTCTCGCAGTCGGGAATGGCGACCATCTGCCCCGATCGTCACTTGCGCCCGGACTTCATGCCAACCCCCCTGTCCCCGATATCTCACGCCTCGAATACTGCCCGTTTCTTCAACCAGTTCCTGAACGTTTGCGCCTAACACTACTTGGAAATTAGGATACTGCTTTGCTTCTGCCATTATGAAGTCGAGGAAATGAACCTGCGGCATCACCGTCACGTAAGGGAAGCGGGTTTTAAGGTGAGCAAAGCTAGGGGAAAAGATAACGTTGCCATCCACTGATCTGAGGGTAATGCTCCGTAGTTTTGTGTGAGGCAGTTCTAGAAGTCGATCGGCTAAACCCATCTCCGCCATGATTTCCATGGTGGCGGGTTGAAGCGTATCTCCGCGAAAGTCGCGATCGAAGTCTCGATGGGCTTCCAGCAGCAGCACCCCAATACCTTGACGGGCCAGAAGTAACGACAGAACTGCACCGGCTGGACCCCCTCCAACAATGCAGCAGTCTACTTCTTGAATATCTGCTACTTCATGCGTTTGAGGAGCCTGTTCATTTTGTAATGAATGGATGTCAGTTGCCATGTCCTCATTCCTCCTAGTTCTCTACTTGATCCAATGTGACGCGATCGCCCTATGACTTCACTAACTAAAAAGATAGATCTGGCATGCGCAGGTTCTGTTACGATAACAGCCTCAGTGCCCTAGCTCCCTGCCTGGGTGCGATTATTTTCCTCCAACTTGCCATAAATATTCTGTGTGTGTCAAAAACTCAAGGAACGCTTGTACGCGAGACGAAAGATTTCGTTTATGCGTAAAAACTGCTTGAATGACTTTGTGGGGCAGTACATCATCATTAAATAATGATGTGAGACTATTACTGCAAAGATCTGATTCAACATGAAATCGAAACGGTTGAATAATGCCAACACCAGATAATGCTGCTAATCGTAGAACATCTGCATTGTCTGAATCAAACGTCCCGCTCACGGGTAGTTCATATAATTCGCTATTAGCAACAAATGTCCAATGTTGAGGATGGCCGTTACTGACAAACCGCAAACAGTTGTGATTCAGCAAGTCTTCTGGTGTTTTAGGCGTGCCATATTTCTCTAAATAGGTAGGTGAAGCACAGACAACAAACGGAACTTCGCCTAAGTGTTGACGAATCAAACTCGAATCCTCCAGCGTTCCCATGCGAATGGCTAAATCAATCCCTTCTTCGACCAAATCAACATATCGATCTGTCAACCGCAAATCCATCTGCACCTCTGGATATTGCTCTAGAAAACTGGGTATCCACGGAGCCAGTACCAACCTGCCAAAATTCAAAGGCGCAGAGATCGTTAGCTTCCCGCGCGGCTTGCCTCGCGTCATCACCAGATCGTTGGCGTCCTCCAATTCAGCCAGCAGGCGTGACACGCGCTCATAATAAGCCGTCCCTTCTGCGGTCAAATTCAGCGATCGCGTGGTTCGTTGGAACAAGCGCACCTTTAATCGATCTTCTAATCTTGCCACCTGTTTACTCACAGTTGACGGTGTGGTGTTAAGACTTCGAGCCGCTGCACTAAAACTACCCGTTTGAACGCTTTGAACAAATGCAATCAGTTCAGGAAGTTGATTGAGGATGAGAGTCATTTGAGAATTTGAGTCACAAGTGTTGTGTCGATCGCCCTACTTCTCTTCGACTGTAGAACCGATTACCGTCAAAAGAGTTCTCAACATCAAAGGAGCCATCGGTGATGAAAGCTATTCAAATCAAAGAATTGGGTGGAGCAGAAGTTTTACAGTTACGGGACGTCGAAGATTTGGCGTCGCCCTCTGCAGGGCAAGCCCGCGTCAGGTTGGAAGTAGCCGGACTCAACTATGTGGACGTGTATCACCGCAATGGTGCATACCTGCAATCGCTCTCGCTTCCCTTGGTTTTGGGCCAGGAAGGGGCAGGCATCGTAGAAGCCATTGGGGAAGGGGTAGAAACGGTCAAAGTGGGCGATCGCGTTGCGTATTGCATGGTTCTGGGTTCCTATGCCGAGGCGATTAATGTCCCTGCGGATCACCTCATTCCACTCCCTGATGATATAACGTTTGAGCAAGGCGCTGCCTTCCCCCTGCAAGGGATTACGGCTCACTATATCGTGCATGATTATGTCCAGTTACAACCGGGTAGAACCATCCTGGTTCACGCAGCTGCTGGGGGTGTAGGGTTACTGGTGGTGCAGTGGGCCAAACACCTGGGTGCGCAGGTAATTGGAACCGTTTCAACGAAGGAAAAAGCGGAGGTGGTTAAAAAAGCCGGAGCCGATGCGGTCATTCTCTACACAGAACAG
>DATNOY010000560.1:0-3022 GCA_036703495.1 Coleofasciculaceae cyanobacterium | reverse complement strand
ATGCTCTTTAGCGATTTCTACTGTTGCTTGCAGAGTGTCAGCATATAGTTCTGCTGGATTCTTAGCCTTGTGAAATCCGCCTCTATGCCCCAGTTCTGATAAGAGCCGATAGGAGTAGAGGTTATGTCCAGCGATCGTACTGTGGACATAGGGAATGATCAGGTGTCCCCGATAGCTATCAGAATATTCGTAGAGGAATCGATCCATAAAGACCTTGGGTTCACACCTCATCTAACGCCCATATTACCCCAGAATATCAGGCTCAAGGCTTAGACAAAATCCCCCATAACAGTCCAAGTTGGTGCTACTGATTTGCCCTACTGAAAGCAGACAAAGAGGCAAAGTTCGAGGCAAATTTTGGGCCAAAAGATCAATCCCTCAAGTGAAACATCGCAATTCTTAAAGAGCAGGTCAAGAGCCTACATAGCTTGTATTTATTAGAAAACTAGGTAATCCCCACTGTTCATGGGGGGAACTCCGTATTGACAAAAATGTGAAGTTCTCGTTAATCTTAATCTCAATTCCGTATACTTCTGATACCAAACTTATTCTAGACACGTTGAGTCGTTGGAAGAAACTTCGTAGCTAACGCGCTATGAAACCCCTGCTCTTGCTCTAAAAGTAAGGGCATAGGAATTACTTGCAGTTCAATCCTGATGTGTATTTCTGTGAAGTTACTCTTTCCTCAATCGTGGGGAAGACACAGAAATCCTCCTGAGGGAAGTCTGAAAGAAAGTTAAAGATCGCGTTAAGTAAAGATCATTACTTCTCAATTTCAACAACGGAGGTTTGCTATGCGAATTGCTCAGGTTGCTCCACTTTGGGAGAGAGTTCCACCGCCCGCCTATGGTGGCATTGAGCTGGTGGTAGGACTGTTAACCGATGAGCTAGTCCGGCGTGGACATGAGGTGACTCTGTTTGCATCCGGTGATTCTCTGACTTTGGCTAAGCTTGAATCTGTTCATCCTCATGCTCTGCGGCTTGATCCAAGCGTTAAGGAGTATGGCATTTATGAAATGTTGCATCTAAGTACCGTTTACGGACGGGCAGAAGAATTTGATATTATCCATTCCCACATGGGCTGCGCTGGTTTATCTTATGCAAAACTTGTGAAAACGCCGACGGTGCATACCTTACACGGCGTCTTTACTCCCGATAACCGAAAGATGTATTCTCACGCTAAAGAACAGCCTTATGTCAGTATCTCTAATGCTCAGCGAGATCCGAGTTTAGGCTTAAATTGCGTTTCGACAGTCTATAACGGTATTGATATAACAAGCCATAACTTCTTTGCAGAGCCAGATGAGCCGCCCTATCTGGCTTTTTTGGCGCGCATGTCACCCGAAAAAGGGCCGCATCACGCGATCGCAATCGCTAAGGCTACAGGCTTGACCTTGAAAATGGCCGGGAAGGTAGATGTGGTGGATGTGGAGTTTTTCGAAAACGAGATTAAGCCTCACGTTGACGGAAAACAGATTCAATTTTTGGGAGAAGCTAATCACACCGAGAAGAATAGCCTGATGGGACGGGCGATCGCGACGCTATTTCCGATCACCTGGAAGGAGCCATTTGGGTTAGTCATGACTGAATCTATGGCGGCCGGAACGCCTGTGATTGCTATGCGGCTGGGTTCAACACCGGAAGTGATTAAGCCGGGCGTTTCAGGTTTCTTGTGTGACACGGTTGAAGATTGTATTGCCGCTGTGGGCAAAGTGCGGGATCTGGATCGGGCTGCCTGCCGAGCCTATGTTTCACAGCACTTTGGGGTTGAACAAATGACGGATGGGTATGAAGCGGTATATCGGCAGTTGGTGGCAGAACGCTTCAGCAGAAATGGTCATTCGCGTGGTCAAGTTAGCCTCCTGAATAGCTTCTAGGGACTAAATAGTAGCTAAATTGAGTAGCCAAAGGGCTCTAATCTGATGATCTGATCTGATTAACTGACACATGCTGAACGCCCTTTGCTAAAAGTAATCGCAATCCGCTAAGTCCGGAGATTAGAAATGAGCAAAGCTGGAGCGATCGCTGTCAGTTAGTCAGCTAATACAGCATTCCTGGTGTGAGTATTTCTAACGTGCTGCCTTTTTGTGAGTTGCTTAGCAACTATCTGCTGAGATGCTTTGCCGGTTTTTACACCCCATAAAAGCTTTTGTGCTGGTTAGATCAACGATCTGAATCAGCTGCTTGCTGCTTACTTCAAGTAGCGGATCTGAAGCGTCAGCGGTTGGGATTGCCTGAGAACGCTGATTGGACTCGGCTTGGTTTGAACCCCATCAGCACTGGTTTAATCATTATTTTGTACTTTAAATGACAATTAGTCGACAATTTAAAGTTCAGAACGCAACTTGATCCGTTGAACATTCAGGTAAAGGCTTAAGTATCACTTAAGTCATCAAGATCACCCTTTTTTCACCATATTGTCTCTCGAGGAAGATGACGATTCCGTACGAAATTAATACTTTTTTAAGTAATGCTAGATTTCTTTTTCGATCGTTGAAACAAAATTAGACTGACGAGGTATAAGGTATGTCATACCCGACTGGACAATCTTTTAAGCTGACTTCTGTTCCGCAAGCGCATCCCGCTACAGCAGCCTTGGCAACCAATCCAAAACCGCGAATCCAACCCCGCCAGGCGATTGCGCTGATTTCTGATCATGGTGATCCCGCTGCGGAAATTGGCAGGGAAGAGGCCGGTGGACAAAATGTTTATGTTCGCCAAGTGGGTGAAGCACTCGCCAAGCTGGGTTGGCAGGTTGATATGTTCACGCGCAAAAATCATGCGAGTGATCCCACGATTGTCCAACATTCTCCCTACTGCCGAACCATTCGGTTGACGGCAGGGCCAGAGGAGTTTATTCCACGGGATCAGCTATTTCAATATCTGCCGCAATTTGTTGAAGCGTTTCAGAAATTTCAAACCAAGGAAGGGACGAATTATCCTTTGGTGCATACCAATTACTGGATGTCGGCCTGGATTGGACTGGAACTGCGCAAGTCCAGCAATATTCAGATAGTGCATA
>DATNOY010000559.1:0-4628 GCA_036703495.1 Coleofasciculaceae cyanobacterium | reverse complement strand
GTATTAATGATCCCCTGATTAATAGTGTCTCCATCCGAGTTCCCAAGCTATTTGATGTATTACATTTAAACTTTTCATATCATACGGAACATCACATTTTTCCAGGAATAAACTCAGATTACTACCCTAAGGTTCAAGCGTTACTCACAGCCTATTACCCAGAGCGGTTCAATTTACTAGATGCTAAACAAGCTTGGTCTTTACTCTTACAAACTCCTCGATATTATAAAGATGAGAATACTTTTACGAATTGGATAGGAGACAAGGACATGATTTGTCCACTCTCCCATAAAGAGGGCTAGGGCAATGGTTTACGATGCTAAGTTGCACTATTGTATCAAGTCGAGTCAGTGTGCCGTTTTACAAATAGCGATCGCCTGATCAGCCCTAACCCTGTTCAACCTAAAGGTATTTCTCGACGGCGTTGGTAAACGTTTCGTAAGGTGCCACACCCACCAGATTCTCAACGAGTTCGCCTTGCTTGAAAATCATCACTGCTGGAATGCTGCGGATGCTGTATTTGCTAGCAATGCGTTTGTTTTGATCTAGATCTAGCTTGACGACCTTCGCGCGACCTTCGTAGGCTGCAGCCAGTTGATCGATGAGGGGGGCAATTTTGCGGCAGGGACCACACCAACTTGCGGTGCAGTCTACTACCACTAGGGTTTCGTCGGTTAATAAAGCATCAAAATCATCGTCTTGAATGTAAGCAGCGGTTGTCATAAATTTCCTTAAAGGGATAGTGAACAGGGATGGATCATCAATCGCACTTGCATCCGTCGCAGTTGCACAGGCGATTGAATCCCTACTACTATCCCATGTTTATGGGTTGCGAGTTCTTCTAAAAAGCTTTTGAGGGAAATGCCGGTGATCAGCTGTGATCAAATCCTCACGGGTTTTTGGGTAGAATCGCGAGATTGGGTAAGTTTTGGAGTTGCTCAAGCGGCTCGCATGCGACTGGGCAGGCGATCCAGAGGGATAAACCTGGGCTATCTATGGCTGGCGCTGACTAAATCCTCTAGTTCCAGATCAAATAAGGTTGAGCCGGGTTCACTGGTAATCAGGGGTAATTTCCCATCCCAGCGCTCGATTGCCTGTCGGCGTAAAATTTCTGGCGTTAGCGTATCCCGAATCAGGCGATGGGCTTCAGCATCTCCTCGGGCTAAATTGACTCTCATCTCGGCTTCCCGAATCGCCTTCAGCGCCATAAATCCGGCTCGTTTGGCTTCTTGCTCGGCAATCTGTTTGGCTTCAACGGCATCGCTAAATCGATCGGAGAAGTGAACCTGTACCAGTGAAATATCATCGATCGCAATATGATAAGTTGCCAAGCGCGCTAGTAGCAGTTGATCGACCTCGGCTTTGACATTGCCCCGCTTTGTGATGATTTCTTCGGCTGTGTACTGAGCAATGGCGGCCTTCAGCACTTCTTCTACAGCCGGATTAATGATCCGATCAATCACGGCTTGCTGATCGCCGATTTCCTGAAACATGAGATTGGCTTCTGTAGGAAGAATGTGCCAGTTGAGAGCTACATCGGTGTAAACATCTTGTAGATCTTTTGAGGAAGCCTCTGTCGAAATTTCTTGCTTTTGAACTCGTACGCTCAACTTTTGAACCGTGTTCACTAAAGGGATGATAAAGTGAATGCCTTCTTCTAGAATCTGATCTTGAACGTGACCAAATTTCATCATGACTCCTCTCTCTCCAGCGCCAACGATGGTGAAAAAGCTGGAGATCAGCGCCAGGATTAGCAAGACCAGAATAGTTCTACTGGCGATGTAAGCATCTGTTGCGGCAGCTTTTTTGAGGTCGGCAGCAGGCATTGGAGGATTCGTTAATGCTTTAACAGCAGTGGTTTTGTTGCTGAACGATCGAAATCTTTATTAAAATACGATAAATCTATAGGGATATTGTAGTTTACTGTATGCAGTATGACATGACGGCTGCCAGAAAATCAACAGCAGCGATGTCCTGATTTAGCTTGAAGCAGGAAATGAAGCTGGTTAAGCATTTTAGCGATCGCTTCAGGAGGCTGCTCCCTAGATGGAGATGAGATGGCGGATAGCGATTGATTTTCTGCCCCCTACTATGCAATACTCCTACTCACTAAGTCCTATATCTTGACCAAATTACCGTAGATTTGGTTGTCTCTACAGAATTTTTTCATTTCTCAAGCGAGTTTTTATGTTGATCCAGCTTCAGAATGCCCCTATATTCAGTTCCTTACGTCGGTTTTTTCAGTCTTTCAGGCAACGCTCGACTCAATCTTTGGCGCTGCTGTTTAGCTTAGGTCTGGGGTTAAGCTTAATTGTCTCTGCCTGCTCTTCTGGGAATCCTACTGCCTCTGCGCCTGCCGGTAGCTCACCGGCCAGGGGACAGGTAGTTCACATTGGCTATCAAAAAGCAGCGACGATTTTGAGTGCGCTTAAAGCTCAAGGGAGCCTGGAAAAGGCGCTGGCGGCTTCTGGCAGTTCAGTGGAATGGACTGAATTTCCGGCGGGGGCACCCATGCTGGAAGCAATGAATGCTGGCTCGATTGACTTTGGCTATACCGGAGAAGCACCGCCGATTTTTGCGCAGGCGGCTGGTACTCCGGTGCGCTATGTGGCTTATGATCCTTGGAGTCCGAAAGGGGAGGCGATTGTTGTTCCTCAAGATTCTCCGATTCAACAGCTGACGGATTTGAAAGGCAAAAAGATTGCCGTTGCTAAGGGGTCTAACACCAATTATCTGGTGGTGAAAGCTCTGGAATCTGCAAATCTGAAGCTGGATGATGTTGAGGTAGTTCATCTGACTCCAGCAGATGCTCGTGCTGCGTTTGAAAGCGGTAAGGTGGAGGCTTGGGCCATCTGGGATCCTTACTTGGCGGTTGCGGAAGAAAAGGCAGGGGCGCGAGTGCTGAAGGATGCGACGGGACTGGCTCCTAATCGGGGTTACTATCTTGCGGCTCAGTCTTTTATTGATCAAGCGCCAGATGCTTTGAAAACGGTGCTAGCAGAGGTGACGAAGGTCAGCGATTGGGCAAAAGGACATCCAACTGATGTAGCTAAGTTTCTTTCGCCTGCGCTAGGCATTGATGCTTCTGTGTTAGAGAAAGCGGAAAAGCGGCGAGCTTATGGTGTGCTGCCGCTGACGGATGAGATCGTTAAAGGACAACAGCAGATTGCTGATACTTTCTATGCGATTAAGATCATCCCGAAGCAGGTGAAGGTACAAGAAGCAGTCTGGTCGGGCAGTTGAAGTCATGATTGCCTAGATAATTCTGTTCACGAACAATGGGATGAATGACCGAATGGATAGCCAGTGGATGAAAACGGATATTCTAGTAATTGGCGGTGGCACGGCCGGAACGATGGCGGCGATTAAGGCGAGGCAAGCTAATCCAGAAGGGGAAGTGCTAATTCTGGAGAAGGCGAATATTCGCCGTAGTGGGGCGATCGCTATGGGGATGGATGGGGTGAATACGGCGGTGATTCCCGGACACTCTACTCCAGAACAGTATGTGCGGGAAGTGACGATCGCTAACGATGGCATCTTAAATCAAAAGGCGGTTTACCAGACGGGCAAGCTGGGTTATGAGACGATCCAGGAGTTGGAAAGCTGGGGTGTCAAGTTTCAGAAGGATACGCAGGGCAATTACGATCTAAAGCAGGTGCATCGGGTCGGTAAGTATGTGCTGCCGATGCCTGAGGGTAAGGATCTGAAGACGATTTTGGCGCGGCAGGTTAAACGTCACAAGGTTAAGGTGACGAATCGGGTGATGGCGACGCGGGTTCTGGTGCGAGACGGACGGGCGATCGGTGCAGTCGGATTTGATGTGCGAGAGGGGCATTTTGTTGTCATTCAGGCTAAAGCGGTCATCTTGTGTACGGGGGCTTGCGGACGCTTGGGGTTGCCGGAATCCGGCTATCTATATGGCACGTACGAAAATCCGACTAATGCGGGGGATGGCTACTCTATGGCCTACCATGCCGGAGCGGAACTCACTAATATTGAGTGTTTTCAGATTAATCCCCTAATTAAGGATTACAACGGCCCTGCCTGTGCCTATGTGGCTGGCCCGTTTGGGGCGCATACTGCTAATGCTGAAGGGCATCGTTTCATTAATTGCGATTACTGGAGCGGCCAAATGATGCTGGAGGTCTGGAAGGAGTTGAACTCTGGTAAGGGGCCTATCCAGATGAAGATGAGTCATCTCGATGAAGATACCATTTCCGAAATTGAATCGATTCTGTGGTCAAATGAACGACCGAGTCGAGAACGATTTCATGCCGGTAGGGGTGAAAATTATCGGACGGATGGGGTTGAGATGAATATCTCGGAGATTGGGTTATGTAGCGGACATAGTGCTTCTGGGGTATGGGTCAATGAGAAGGCAGAGACAACGGTGCCGGGTCTTTATGCGGCTGGGGATATGGCGAGTGTGCCGCACAATTATATGATTGGGGCGTTTGTGTTTGGACGCTTGGCGGGTGTTCATGCGGTGGAGTATAGCCAAGCGTGTGATCATTTGGAACCCGATCGCGATGTTTTGGAGGCAGAGAAAGCGCGAATTTATGCGCCTTTGCATCAGCCGCAGGGGATTCCGCATACTCAAGTGGAGTACAAGCTGCGGCGATTGGTGA
>DATNOY010000558.1:0-4843 GCA_036703495.1 Coleofasciculaceae cyanobacterium | reverse complement strand
AACCTTTAACAGCAGCAGCTAAGGCTGCATGACCGGGACCGCCCCAGCCGGTACATCCTCCATCCGTGCCCGGAAATCGTCAATTGTTAGCCTGAGCCCATCCTGTAGGGCAACTTTGGGTTGCCAGTTCAGGTGGGTCTGGGCTTTGGTAATATCCGGCTTGCGACGGCGCGGATCATCCTGAGGCAGGGGTTCATGTTTAATCGGCAGATGGGGATTGACAAGCTGCTGAACCGCCTGAGCTAATTCCAAGATCGTGTACTCATCTGGATTACCCAAATTGACAGGACCCACGTAGGCTCCATTCATCATCCGCATTAAGCCTTCCACTAAATCGGAGACATAACAAAAGCTCCGGGTCTGAGAACCATCCCCATAGATGGTCAGAGACTTCCCTTGCAGCGCCTGAACCACAAAGTTGCTCACCACACGCCCATCGTTCTCTAGCATGCGCGTGCCATAGGTGTTGAAAATCCGCACCACTCGGATATCCACATCATTTTGGCGATGGTAGTCAAACGCTAGGGTCTCCGCTACCCGTTTGCCTTCGTCATAGCAGCTGCGGATGCCAATCGGGTTAACATTACCGCGATACTCTTCAACCTGGGGATGCACCTCTGGATCGCCATACACTTCAGAAGTAGAAGCCAGAAGGAATCGAGCTTTCACCCGCTTAGCCAAACCCAGCATATTCATTGTCCCCATGACATTGGTCTTATTGGTCTTAACGGGGTTGTATTGATAATGCGTCGGCGAAGCGGGACAGGCCAGATGGTAAACCTGGTCAACTTCCAGCCGAATGGGCTCGGTAATATCATGGCGAATCAGCTCAAAGTAGGGATGATCTAGCCATTTCAGGATGTTTCGTTTATGCCCTGTGTAGAAGTTATCTAAACAGATCACTTCATGCCCTTGACCCATGAGGCGATCGATCAAATGGGAGCCAATAAAGCCCGCACCACCTGTCACTAGAATTCTCATAGCCTTAAGTTCCACAATCGGTTTTCAAAAGCACTAGCGTTGAGCAATTGTTAGTAGGCACCCGTCTTGCCAAAGACAACCTTGACCGTCTTCAGCAGGATTTTGAAATCCATGCCGAGCGACCAGTTGGTGATGTAAGTGAGATCAAGATTGACTGCATCCTCAAAATTGTCAATATCCGAACGCCCTGACACTTGCCACAATCCCGTGATACCCGGCAGCACTTCTTGCCGAATGAAATACCTTTCCTTGAACTTCTCCACATCTCTAGTCGGCAAAGGACGTGGTCCCACAAAGCTCATTTCACCGACCAGCACATTAAACAACTGCGGCAACTCATCCAGGCTATAGCGGCGCAGAAACTTTCCGAGTTTTGTAATTCGAGGATCATCCTTCATTTTGAATAAAACCCCGTCTTTCATTTCGTTCTGCAATTCCAGCTTGGCCTGCAGCTGAGCTGCATTAGCCACCATCGTGCGGAACTTCCAGACCTTAAAGTTCCGGTTGTGCAATCCAACGCGAGTTTGCCGGAAGAAAATCGGTCCAGGAGAGTCAAGTTTGATCAAAATAGCCAGCAGGACATAGAGAGGCGAGAACAATAGCACAAGCACTACAGCACCACAAAAGTCAAAGCATCGTTTGATCGAATACTGTCCACCGACAATGACAGGCGTTGGCACGTTGATGCAAGGAACTTTACCCAGCATCCAAAACTCTGAGTTAGCCGGAAAAGCCTGATCTTGCTCCTGTAATATTCGCAGCGTAATACCAGCAGCCTGAAAGTGCCAGCAGAGGTGCAGCCGATTCTTGATAGCGTTCCAAGAAACAAAAGCTTCTGTGATGCGCAAGTTCCGAAGCGCCTGAAATGTTTCTTCGCGTTTGGCTCTGTCTAAAGCACTAGGATCTGCTACTCCCAATAAGTTGTAGCGATTTTCTTTCTCTATCAGCTCAATGTTTCTAGCTTTGTCCGCCTCGTCAGAAATCAGGAAAGCTGGATAACGAATTGCCCCTTGTTGCCGCAAGAAGTCAGTTGCAACATCAAAGCTAAAGCGACCTAGACAAACTAGTGAAACGTTGAGTAACCAAAATAGTAAGAAGGTTGAGCGTGAAACATATTGACTTGGCTCATGAAGAAAAGCGATCAGCAACAGCAGCAGATTGGATAATGATGCAACCTTCAAAAGTCCTACATAGTCACGCCGCAAACTGCCTGCCTTGTAGAGGCTTCGAGCGCTAATCATACTAATCTCAACAGCAAGAACCAAGGGTAGAAAGCGTAGACCCTGCTCATCAGTCCAAGGCGATTCCAACTCAGTGCCATAGCTCACAGCTAACCACCAAGCGATCGAAATGGAAACCGTATCCAGTAAGAGGAGGATTGCCACGCGAGACCATCCTAAAGCTGCCCCTCTCCGCAGCTTCGTGAATATAGACGATCGTAAATCTGGTTTAAGCTCTACCGATGCTGATCTAAAAGACATATTCTTTGACCATTGGAAAATAATACAGATTGAAGCCTCGATTACTACAAATATCACTATAAATCTTCAGAAAAATTAAATTGGGCGACTTAGTTGAA
Organism: Coleofasciculaceae cyanobacterium; assembly: GCA_036703495.1. Lineage (GTDB taxonomy): Bacteria > Cyanobacteriota > Cyanobacteriia > Elainellales > Elainellaceae > Drouetiella. The sequence continues at coordinate 2,283 of DATNOY010000558.1, read as the reverse complement.
GTTGTCCGTTTGCATTAATTCTCTAAGCTAAGTAGCTTAGTTGAAGTTGTCCGTTTGCACTAATTCTCTAAGCCAAGTAGCTTAGCTGAAATAGGCCGTTTGCACTAATCTTCTAAGCCAAATTGCTTGAGTTAGTCTCAACAACGTCGTATGAAAAGTCTTGCCAGTTTTCCACACAAAGTCATGCTAGAATCTGAACTCGGTGCCGCAAGAAAACTGTTCGAACACAGATAACAGCTGGCTTGCAACGTCCTCGCTGCATTCAGTAGTAACGTCCTCGCTGCATCCAGTAGTAATGACAACCCTGAATCACTTGTCGTTTCTGCACCACGTACCCACACAAAATTTCTGCACTAGGCGAAATCTGATCATGGAGCAAAAGCTCCAATTTGCCCGCACACAATTCATGGCGATGAGCTTCTAGTCAAGCTACAACTGCCTGTTTTTCATAACCTCGCTTGAATTTCCCTTATAGATGCCCTTCTGTATTTTCAGAAGCCATCCTGGCTTACTCAAGTTAGCCCAGTAGTTTTGAGTACGCTCCTTGTGCTTCTATCAAGCTTTATCAGCTTCTGATCCCTGACTATCCAGATACTACGAAAGAGCGAAGCACTTAGATGCATATACAGTGATACTATACACAATTTTTACCTTAACTCGAAGATTTCAATAATGTATAGGCGTTGAAGGTATTAATGCCCAGGTAGACACAAGTAAATTCAGCAGTGGACTTTGTTTGCGATTATACTACCATGATTACCAATCTCAACTCGCTTAGCGTTGTCTAAGCTACCTGCTCACAACAAAATTCGGAACCCGAATTGGAATGAAGGCTCTAGCTTGCCAGCTCAAACCTTGCAGCGATGAGTCTCTAGCCAAACTGCGCGCCTGTTTCTCATTGATCTAAACTGAGCTCTCCTTTATAGATGAGTTTCTATGCTTCCAAGGAGAAACTTAATTTATTGAAGCTAGCATAACAGCTTTAGCTATGTCCTTTTGCTTCCACTAGGTCTCATTAATCTACAATCCATGGCTAAGCAATGAACATCTACTAACATCACAAGGAAGACTCACCTAAGATATTAGACTAAGCAAAATAAGTAGATACACACAAAGTACATAACATACACAACCTTAATCCCAATGCAAAGATTTGAAAGAATGCCTATCAACCGACAGTATTGGTCTACGAACAATCATGAACAAACTCAGTTTTGATTTTGCTTACAGCTATACAATCGCAATTGAGTTGTCTAAAAACCAAAGGTATCAACTCTCGGGTAACCATAGATGAATTTTGGAATAGATTCTGTTTACACTTATACAATCGCAATTGGGTTGTCTAAAAACCAAAAGTTTCAATTCAAGTCATCGTAAATAATCCAGTAACGGAACTTTGTTCATAGCTATACAACAGGGTTGAAAGCCTCAACTGATCCATTATTACCATGACATTTACACATGAAAAATCTTCCCTGCCAAGCGGAACCTTTATGACAGCAAAAGATCCCATTTGACCGCATCAACTGTGCAGCAACAGATCACCACACAAGCTATGCGGTAATGAAGTTCTTATTGAATTGGAACTACTTGTTGCTCAATGACTAGAACTAGGCTCTCGCTATAGAAACACCTCTATGACTAAAGGAAATTGGGTTGACTTAAGCTAACAACAGCCTGCAAAAATACTCTTGAGCCTCTGCCAAGCCTGCCTAACTCATACTTGTAGCCGAACAGCAAACACCTATCAAAACCAGCAGGAACACAACTAAGCCACTAGGCGGAGCAAATCGCCGCATTCATGTACAACGCACAATTTTATTCAAAAGTCAATTGCAAAAGCACCTAGATATCTAAAGCAATAACTTCTAGATAAGAATAGACTAATCTTGATGTAAGTTTTGTTCGAAATCATACATTGGCAGCAACTCTCCTAGCTAAATTTACACTTTTGCTATCGGGCACCTTAAGAAGATTAGTGTTCTATCTTTCTAATTAACGATTGCAGTCTTTATTTCACCTAAATATAGCCACGCCATTTTGCTATGAACATGCAAGATTTGGTGGATTTGATATCTGAGCATACCTCTGGAACTGCCTGCTGCTAAGCAGCAACAAGCCCTATCTCCCTCAAAAAGCAGAGGGATTTAGGGTGAAGGTAAATGTATTCTCTTAAGTTGCTGAAAGCAGGGTTTAGAACTGGAGGCAAGCTGAAGGGACTAGTACAGGATGGTGGGAAGGGATCGGCCAGAGTGCGGACAAGCTGCTCGCGTGAGCAAGCCG
>DATNOY010000557.1:0-14095 GCA_036703495.1 Coleofasciculaceae cyanobacterium | reverse complement strand
GCCTGTAGCACCTCCGGGCTCACCAGTTCACTGCGCTGCGATCGCTGTACAGCCTGCTGCCAAAGAGCCGGATGCTGTTCCTGCCAGTCGGGCGTACAGCAGACTGTCACCAAGGGGCAATCCACCGCACAAGCCTCCTCTAGCAAATGCGTTCCTTCCAGGAGGAAAAGCTGCTGCTCTCGCCGTTCTTTGGCCCGATGCAGCTTTTTCATTTGCTTGATCAGGGGATTTTGCAGACTGGTTAACATGCGAAGGGACGGAAGCGCAGGATGGGAGATCTTGTTAAGACTTGTTAATCAACGGCAAATTAACAAATGGCAAACTGGAGAAGCCAGCGATCGCTTTTTCGGATCGCCCGTGATTAATTTTTTGTTAGAAATGCGAATTAATTGATTAGGTATTCTGAAGTGTCTGGGACAGGCTGAGTAACTGGGGATAGGCGATCGCTATCAGCAAAAAAGTAGCTCCGGATAAACTGATCTTATCCAGAGCTACTCTTCTTTATAAATTAATGCGGAACCCGGGACTTGAACCCGGAAGTCTTTGCAGACACTAGAACCTGAATCTAGCGCGTCTACCAATTCCGCCAGTTCCGCACTCAAAGCAGCTTGAATCTGTCAGTAACAGTTTTTAGACTGCGATTTCCCATCATGCGCTAACTTATGCACTTCGTCAACTAGTTAGCCTGAAAATTTTTATCCTGCTCGCTCCTAAGATTGTTTCAATCTTAGACATGCACAAAATTGCATTTAAATTTGCACTTAAAGATTTTCTGGACAATCTAAATCTTTTCGGTAAAATCAATACCAAATTTGCCAAGTGACCTGTTAAGTTGCAAGTGACTTGTTAAGTAATTGGCTATTATGACCGAGTGACTGATAGCCAAAATTATTATCCGTTCATTTCTGGAGGATAGAGCCATTACTGCCTCTCTCAGCATTTCAAGCCCCCTTTCCTTGCCCGAAGACGAGAAAACCGTCCTTCAGGTCTGGGGACAGAGTTCTCTGTCTGGACAGGTCAAAATCAGCGGTGCAAAGAATTCGGCTCTGGTCATTATGGCTGGGTCACTCCTTTGTGGTGGAGATTGCCTGCTCCATAATGTTCCTTCAATGGTCGATGTGACCCGTATGGCCGAGCTGCTGTCTGCCTTGGGTGTCAAGCTGAAGCGGCAGGGTGAATCCTTGGCAGTGGACGCTAGAGGTATTAGTCAATCTAAAGCGCCCTATGAACTGGTCAGCCAGATGCGCGCCAGCTTTTTTGTAATTGGCCCCTTGCTGGCCAGACTGGGAGAAGCGCGAGTCCCCTTACCGGGCGGATGTGCGATCGGGGCACGGCCAGTAGACTTACATGTGCGAGGGCTGCAAACCTTAGGAGCCGAGGTGCAGTTTGAGCATGGCACAGTTCATGCCTATGTTCGGGACGGTAAACGGCGACTCCAGGGTGCCAAAATTTATCTGGATGTGCCTAGCGTCGGAGCGACCGAAACGTTGATGATGGCAGCGACCCTGGCCGAAGGGGAAACCATCATTGAAAATGCGGCTCAAGAGCCAGAAGTGGTTGATTTAGCCAACTTCTGCTGTGCGATGGGGGCCCAAATTCAAGGCGCAGGTACTAACCGGATTGTTATCACGGGAGTACCTAGCCTCCATTCAGTGGAATACAACATTATTCCCGATCGGATTGAAGCCGGAACGTTTCTGGTGGCAGGGGCCATGACTCACTCTGAGATCAGCCTGGCACCCGTTGTTCCCGAGCACCTGGCAGCCGTGATTGCTAAACTCAAAACCATTGGGGTAGAAGTGGTTGCGGATGCGCCAAATTGCTTGCGGGTGATTCCATCGCGCAACTTAATGGCAACCGACCTCAAAACTCTGCCCTATCCGGGCTTTCCCACGGATATGCAGGCTCAGTTTATGGCGCTCCTCACCCTGTGTGAAGGCAACAGCATCATTACCGAGACTTTGTTTGAGAATCGTCTGCGGCATGTGGCAGAACTCAACCGCATGGGTGCAGATATCCGCGTTAAGGGCAATATTGCCATTGTTCGGGGGGTTCCCCGCCTCTCAGGTGCACCTGTTGTAGCAACCGATCTGCGAGCCTCAGCCGCCTTGGTTTTAGCTGCTTTAGCTGCCGATGGCTTGACCACCATTCAAGGGTTACACCATCTCGATCGCGGGTATGACAACCTGGATGGCAAGCTGCAATTGCTGGGTGCAAAGGTACAGCGCATCAAAGACGAGCTAAGTGAGCCAGTTTCTCATGATGCTGGTCTATCTACTACAGTGCCTCCTCAAGCCCAAGCGGCGAACCAGGCATAAGTGGCTCTAGCTGCTTATGCACTTCAGGCTTCGCTCTCTATAGCGGCACTCAAGACAGGATGCAGCATCCCCTTGGGAGCGCAGCCGCTACACCCGATTGAGGGGTAAGTAGCGCTACAACACTGGATGATGTTCTGAAGGACTCGCAAGGCTTTCAGAACATAACTTGTGCTCTCCTCACTGAAAACAGCTACAATTCCCATCTCTGAGCGGGGGGGCACCGCAGTGCTTCCCTGCTCTTGCTATGGATTGACCCCGCTGATCATAGAGCTGTTTAGGATATCAGGACATGGTTGGTCGAATTACGACAGAAGGCGATCGCGCCATGCGATCCAACGTTGCGCGTCAGCTTTTTCATTTGGACGGTCGTGGCATCAAAATTGGCGTTATCTCCGATAGCTACAATGCCCAGAATAGTGCGGCAGAAGACGTTATATCAGGCGATTTGCCCGGTCGCAGGAATCCTGATGGCTATACCCAACCCGTTCGAGTCCTGCAAGATTCGTTGAGCCTACGAACGGATGAAGGGCGGGCCATGCTGCAAATCATTCATGATGTTGCGCCGGGCGCAGAGCTGCTGTTTCATTCCACGGGCAGCACAGAAGCAGATTTTGCTGCAGCCGTTCGGTCTCTCGTGCAGGCCGGGGCAGACATCATCGTTGATGATATTGGGTTTCCTAGCACTCCCCTGTTTCAAGATGGGGTAACGGCTCAAGCTGTAGACGAAGCGGCCCGGCAAGGCGTCATCTATTTCTCCTCTGCTGGCAATGATGGCAACCGGTCCTACCAAAGCCAGTTTCGCCCCAGTACAACATTTACGTATCGCGGCAATCTCTATGAAGCGCACGATTTTGATCCGGGGAGTGGCGTAGACCTCTTTCAGGATATTCAGATTCCGCAAGCAACCCCCAACGAAATCCGCTTTGATGCAATTCCGGGGATTGATTTGATCCTGGGTTGGGATCAGGCTATGGGACATGTTGCCAATGATCTGGAGATGTTTTTGGTAACCAGCCCGCAATTGCCGAATACCGGGAATGTTGTTGGGGAGTCTGCTGTATCCGAACCCCGCGCTAATGCCCCTTTACAAGAAATTGCCTACTCTACGTCCTCTGCGCAAACGGTTTATCTGGTAATTGCCAGACGAGTCAATGCCACCAGTCCAACTCCAGGCTTAATCCAATGGTCTAGCTTTGCCAACGGCGGAGATGATGCCGTTAAGTATCAGTACGTGAATGACAGTCCTGCGGCGGCAGGCGGCTCCACGATTACGGGACATGCCAATGCCAAAGGGGCGATCGCCATTGGTGCAGCCGCCTACACCACCACACCAGCTTTTGGCGGTACCGTTCCGGTGATCGAAAAGTTCTCCAGCGTTGGCGGCACCCCCATCCTGTTTGATAGCCAGGGCAATCGCCTTTCTACACCAGAGGTACGGCAAAAGCCTGAACTGGTCGGCCCGGATCGGGTCTCCACGGCGGTCAGCAATGCCAATCAATATTTAGACTTTAGTTCTTTCGGCGGCACATCTGCCTCTGCACCTCATGTGGCAGCTGTGGCAGCGTTGATGCTGCAGCGAGCAGGAGGGCGAAAAAGCCTCACCTCTGCCCAAATTCTGGCAGCACTTCAGCAAACCGCCATCCCGATGGGAGCTGCGGGCAACTTTACCAGCGGCGCAGGGTTTGTCCAGGCAGATGCAGCGGTGCTGCAATCTTTTACTTCTAAATTAGAAGGCAGTCAACAAAACGATCGCCTTCAAGGAACCGATGAATCAGAAAATATGGATGGGCTGTCGGGCAACGATATCCTCAACGGCGCAGGGGGTTTTGATGCCTTATTTGGCGGTGCGGGGAATGACCTTCTGAGGGGAGGCAATGGCAATGATTATTTAGTGGGGGGTGTAGGCAATGACACGTTGTTGGGAGGCAACGGCAACGATCGCCTAGAGGGGCAAAGGGGGCATGATGTTCTCAGCGGTGCAGCGGGCAATGATGGGTTGAACGGGGGCGACGGCAACGATCAATTGCAGGGTGGCAAAGGCAAAAATTTGCTGATTGGCGGTAAAGGGCGAGATCGGTTTGAACTCGATCGCCAGGGTTTTGCGACCATCCAAGATTTTCGGAAAGGGCAAGATCGCCTGAACTTACCTCGCGCCATTCGCTTCTCTGACCTCAATTTTGTGCAGCGAGGGCGGAATACTTTAATTCAGTTCCAAGGTGACAATTTAGCCGCTTTGGATCGATTTAGGGCCAGTGCGTTAACAATCCATGACTTCCGCGCAATTTGATGGGTGTGCTATCGCTGGTCTTTCCATCACTCCTCCAAATAATCCAAATAAAATAATCCAAATAAATTGTTGTAATTAATTGAAAAGGACTGGACAACACCCTGACTTTAATGGTACAAATGTTCTTGAAATGATCTATCATTTTAATATTCAAATCTAGACATTTCTTCCTGCACATTCAGGTTGGCACATGGTTTATGGAACCCCTTACAGAAGTCCAGCAACAGCTTTATGACTGGTTGATTGAATACATTAAACAGAACCAGCACTCCCCTTCCATCAGGCAAATGATGAGAGCCATGAATCTGAGATCTCCGGCTCCCATTCAAAGCCGCTTGGAGCATTTGCGCACAAAGGGTTACATTGACTGGACAGAAGGCAGGGCGCGCACCATCCGGATTCTCAAGCCGCAAGGAATACCCATCTTAGGGGCGATCGCTGCCGGTTCGGTTGTAGAGTCATTCCCCGATACGGGTGAGCAGCTAGATTTTTCCAGTTCTGCCATCAAGCCTGGAGACTATGCCCTACGAGTCCGGGGAGATAGTATGATTGGTGCCCTCATCGATAGCGGTGATATTGTACTGATGCGTCCCATTCAAGATCAGAAAGCCTTGAAAAACGGCACGATTGTTGCCGCCAGGGTGAATAGTGAAGGAACAACGCTCAAGTACTATCATCGCCGTGGAAATCAGGTCATGCTTAAACCTGCAAATCCTAACTATCCCTTGATTGAAGCGCCTGCCGGTGAGGTGGATGTTCAGGGAGTTTTAGTAGGAGTTTGGCGAGGTTATAATTCGCCGGTCGCCTAATCATCAGGCAGAGGATTGAGAAAAATCAGGCTTCGCGTCCTTGATAAGCTAAACCCAGAAATTGCGGTTTGACAAAGTTGAGAATAGCTGAAGTTGAAAAAGCCAGCAATGCCGGATCACAAATATTGATCTGGCATTGCTTTATTTGTAGTCAGTAGATAGCCATAATTAAACACAAAACCTTAGAACCCGGCGACGATCGCGACGCGGACGGCACAGGGGTTTAGATCTAGTTTTTAATGACGCCAAGATACTTAATACCCTCTACGTTGTGAATATTGCCATCCCAAATCATTGGCAAGAATGGGGAGAGGAATATTGCATCCGCTGGGGGAATCCAATCACTCAATTCTTTTTCGGCTACCGTACTGACATTCGAGTCCGATGCAAGGGCTAGGGTAATCGACAGAACCGAAGTAAAAAATAAATTTATTGCAAAAAGATAAAAACGCTACGCATAGAGTTTTCTGCCCCAGTTGCAGGGGGTAATAGACTCTATATTTAGCAAAAATACTGGATAGATCAGCATCCTGGCGTTTCTCTACATCTAGCGTCCTGAGAAGTTACAGGTAAGAATAAAGATAAAGTAAAAAGAGTACGGGTATCCAATGATTAAAAAGCCCGACTTTTGGGCTAATCCTTAAAGTCAGTTGAGGTATCTGTTAAACCAATGCCAGAAAATTGGAGGTAAAAACTCAGCCGATATTGACTGTAACAATTCCAATTGGCGGGCAGAGATTTGGGTTTCTTCACTATCAACCGGGCAGATTCAACCCTGACTGTTGATGGCTACAAAGAGATCTATTTCAGCTCAAATTTTGACTCTGTTACACAGATGAGGCTACAAAATTTCTCTGGACACCTCAGCGTGAAACCTTCGAAAGGCAAGGCTCGATGCTGCCACATCGAGCCTTCGCTAGCGTTGCACCTGAGCCTAAATCAACCTAGACAAAGTGAGTGAGGAAACGATGAAATCCCTACTTTTAATTCACCCTGCTTCTGCTGAACCGCACTCAGAGGACTCTTCTAAGCTGAAGCCATTTAAGTTGCAGACTTGGAAAATGTCAAGGGTGGCTTGCACAGGTTTGCTGTCGCTGGCTACGATCGCCTCTATTCTTAGCATTGCCCCCCAAGCACTAGCAGCGCTACGCTTTGGCGATACAGGTTCCGAAGTATCCCGCCTCCAAAACGCCCTGGGCATTCCAGCAGATGGCATTTTCGGATCCCAAACTGAAGCAGCGGTGTTGAGCTACCAAAGACAGTGCGGGTTGCAGGTAGATGGCATTGCAGGCACCCAAACCCTAAGCTCTCTGGCAGCAGGCTCTTGCTCAGGTGGGTTTGTCCCACTGCTTCCCAGTGAAGGTGGTTCTGGTGGTTCTGGTGGCTCCGTTGGCACTGGCCCTTATGTGGTCGTGGTTCCGGGGGTGAGCAGCGATCGCCTTGCCGCGGTACAACAAATTGTGCCAGGAGCCCGTTACGATAATTCTGGACGCGGTACCTTTATCAACGCTGGGGGCTATCAGACGCGATCGGGGGCCGAAGGTATTTCTAATCGCCTGAACAATGTGGGTTTGCCGGCTCGCGTTGATTTTCGACCTTAAGATCAACTGATCTCCAACATGCTCCCTCAAAACAACATGCTCTTTAAAAAACAGGGTGAGCTATGCCCACCCTTTGTTTATCTCTGTTTAATCTGAATTGTTAATATCGAGCGGTTCACTTGGGCGTGAGATTAGCCAAGGTTAACTTTAACGACCTTGTTTTTCTCAGCCTCCACTTTGGGGAGTTTCAAGCTTAAGATACCGTCCTTGTACTGCGCTTCTACTTGATCATTATGGACTCGGGTCGGTAGCGGAATCACCCGCTCGAATTTGCCATACCGGAACTCGGAACGAACCATGCCGTTTTCCTCAGTCCGAGTTTCTGATTTGCGTTCGCCACTAATAGCAACCGCCTCTGCCGTTACCTGGACATCTAAATCTTTGGCTTCTATGCCGGGCAACTCAACTTTTAGATGAATCGCCTCGGGAGTTTCGTGGACTTCGGCCAGGGGCGCAAATTTGCTGCTGCTCAGACGATTGGCGGTGTTTGGAGCCAACGTATCAAACAGCTGATTCATTTCTCGTTGAAGGCTTTCAACTTCGCGGAAAGGTGCCCAATGAACAAGTGCCATAATTGGAGTCTCCCAGTTTTCTAGACTGCTCTTGAATGGAGTTTTTGTTTTGAATGAAGTGGGAGGTCAAGAAGTCGTTGTTCTTGTCTTCCCTGTGATTCCACTGTACCGAGCCTGAAGGTTTCTGAAGTTCGGGAGTTTGGATAGGAATGGAGCGAAATTTCCGAACTGCTGGCGATCGCTGTTGATTCAAGTCCTGTTTTTCAACTGAAAATTTCTCAACTGAAAAAAGAAAAATTGCTTGCTCCTACTGCCTATATTGAGCGGAGAATAGTTGAAGAAACCTGTAGAGATGAGCTTCTATGCCGTTTATCCATATTCCTCAACCCTGGCAGCTTCCTGAACGGGAAGCAACGCCCGAAGCGGCATTTTTCAATCGTAGAGGGTTCTTAAAAGGTCTGGCGGGGGTGGGCATTGCGGGGGCACTGCTCGGCTGCCAGAAACAAGTTTCTGAAGCAGACGCACCCTTAGCAGGGGTAAAAGATCTGCCTGCCGCTCAGAATCCGGCGTTTACCGTCAGCGATCGCCCCATCACCAACGAAGGGTTGGCTGCCACTTACAACAATTTTTACGAATATGGCGGCTCCAAAAATATCTGGCAGAATGCGCAGAACTTACCGCTGGAAGATTGGAAAGTGGAGGTAACGGGTCTGGTCAATCAGCCGCGCACCTATGACCTAGAAGCACTCTACAAATTTCCGCTAGAAGAACGGATCTATCGCTTCCGCTGCGTGGAAGCCTGGGCTATGGTAGTCCCCTGGTTGGGCTTTCCGATGAGGGCCATTCTTAAAGACGTAGAGCCAACCGCTCAAGCGAAGTTTGTTCGGTTCACCTCCTACTACGATCGCAACATCACCAAAGGGCCCATTTTTCCGCCCGGTCAATTCTTGCCGTTTCCGTATACCGAAGGGTTACGCATTGAGGAAATGGCTAACGAACTGGCGTTTTTTGCAGTGGGCATTTACGGGCATACGCTACCCAAGCAGCATGGCGCACCCTTGAGAATGGTGACTCCCTGGAAGTATGGCTTTAAGGGGGCCAAATCGATCGTCAAAATTGAATTTATGGCCACGCAACCCGAAACCTTTTGGAATACGATTAGCCCCGGCGCATACAAATTTGAGGCTAACGTGGAGCCTCTGGTAGCCCATCCGCGTTGGTCGCAACGCAAAGAGCGGCTGATTGGCCCTGGCTCCCAGTTTGACTGGAAAGAAGTGCCTACGGTGATTTACAACGGCTATGGCGAACAAGTTGGGAATTTGTATGCCTGAGCGGCGGCCGTGAGGAACGGTTTATGTTGCAAAGTGGCTTGGGATGACGAATTAATTAAACCCAAACTTTTAATTAATTCACGTTCCTGGCTCAGCCACTCTTGCTCAGCCACTTGTAGAACAGCTAGTCTGACCCACTGGATGATGGGATTGGGTAGAGCTTAGGGATTTGCAATTTAATCACATCCCCACTGGCAACAACATTAGCGGTAAGGGCGCAAGGCCTTGCGCCCCTACATGGGTATACGATTTTCCCGCAGATCCCCTACGTGATATTTAGCGCGATCGCTATCCAGTTTTTAAACGTAGCCGTCATTCACCAAATGTATGGACTGTTTAGATGGAAGAATTATCTTCTAGAAGGATTACAAAGCCTTCTTGGGAAAAGTGGCGATCGTGTGTGAGCACCTCAGAGATGCCTAGCTGCTGCATGGTATTCATTGAAATACAGTCCGTTAGGCTGTATCCCTTATCCAGACGCTGTTCGTAAAGGTGCAGCCCTGCCAGAAAGCGATCGCGGCTAACGGGAATCACCTGAACCCTATCATTTTGTAAAATGCTTCTGACCTGACGAGTCGCTTCTTGCCGCATCCGAGGATCAAAAGCAGAGAAGAAGTTGAGAAATTCTGTTAGGACTTCGTCTGTGGTTATCAGTTGAACAGATTGCAATCGGGTGTTGAGTTGCTTGACTCGGAGATACCAGTTGTCTCTGCGGTTCAGTAAAGCTGCCCAGTAGAAAGTATCTGCAAAAATTTGCCGCATTCTTAATGCTTTGGCGTTCCATATAGATAGTGGTCAATCTGATCTGCTCCATCGACAGGAAGTTTGGCAACGACTTCTTCAGGGAGGTTTTCGGCAGCTTCTTCAAACAGTTCCCAAATCGGTTTTTGGGTGCGATCGCTGCTTGGGGTTTCATTGCTTTGGCGACTGTCCTGAGTCGGGCGATCTCTTAGAGCCGCAAGAAAATCTAAAATTTCTCCGACTAGGGTGTCTGGAACTTGCTCAATTTCTCTGATGAGCTGCTCTCTGGGGGACATGACTTACTCCTGGCGATCGCTCGTGATCCTAGCTTAGCATCCGGCTAGAGTGGCGATCGCACTGGCGCGATCGCACTGGGGTAACGCCTTATTCATCCTCTGATTCCTCTGGATCTTCCAGCAGGTTGCCCAGGTAAAGCTGAACAAATTCCCGCGCCGCATCAGGGTTGATTTGTTTCAAAGCTTTGGTGATTTCAGCAATATTTTCAGCACTCGGATCTAGCCCATGAAACCAGCGACCGACATTGGCTCGGCTAATGCCCATTGTGACGGCTAGCTTGTTCTGGCTGATTCCATAGGTTTCTAAAACTTGTCTAAGTGATTGACTTGCGTTTCCCATGCCCCCGATCGTGTCAGAGGATGATCAGCCAGTAAATGTCTCACTTGTGGATACATTGCGCTATGATAATCATGTCTCACATATGACGACATTATTTTATCTGGATAAGGTGATTTTATGGCTGAAGACTTCCTATCCGATCGCCCAGACTCCAACAGCTTGCCTCCCAGCGAGTTGCAGTATTCCAAAGGCGATCGTGAACCCGTGCGGCTAATGGTGGTGGGTTCATGTACAGGAGTGATCACGATGATTCACACGCTGCATCTTAGATCAGTTGCCAATGCCGATGAGTGGAGCAATTTGCAGCCGGAGCCGATGACGGGCAAATGGATGAGCGTGGTGACGAAATACATTCGATTAGAATAAAAGCAGTGCTAGGCAGGGCAGAGGGTTTAAGAACAAATCATGCAGCAAACTGAGAAAACCTCTACATTTCAACGGGCGATCGAAGCAGTGGAAGCTTTATCACTGGAGGATCAGGCAGCATTGATAGATCTGGTTCATCAGCGCCTGAAACAACAGCGCAGAGAGGATCTATTAGGGCAAGTCTCTGAAGCCGAACAGGATTATGCCATGGGCAATGTTCGACGCGGCTCTGTCGCTGACCTAATGGCAGAACTGGAAGATTAATGCAGCTTGTTTGGAGTCCCGGCTTTAGTCGTGAGCTGAAGCGTTTGATTCGTCGCAATCCGCAGTTGCGAGGGGCGATCGAGCGCACGCTAGAGCAACTCTCCGAAAACCCGTTTCATTCCACTCTAAAAACACACAAACTGAAGGGTGAACTTGCCGATCGATGGGCTTGTTCGATTGACTATGGCAATCGAGTTGTATTCAGGTTTGTACAGAACCCTGATTCAGGAGAAGAGGAACTTCTGCTCCTGACGCTTGGCTCTCATGACGAGGTTTACTAAAGCAAAAACATCAGCGATCGCCCCTCGAAAACAAAAATTGCGATCGCCCCCTCCATCCCTATCACTTGAAACGGCAGTGTTTTGATTTGAAACAGCAGTGTTGCGGTTTTAAGTAAAACGTTCTGAGTTCTGAAGCGCATCATTGCAGCAAAAAGTGTGGCGCTTCGGGTGCAAAACAGAAACATTTGAGCAAAAAGTGTGGTGTTTCCTATTTGAACCTGTATGGTTCGAGCAAAAAGTGAGATGCTCTGTGTTCTAAACTGCATGGCTCTAGCAAAAAGTGAGGCGAATTCGAATTGCCCGATTTTATCAAGGACAAGCTGCCTCTGCCTAAGCGCAACCGTGGCTAGAACAATGCCGAGCAACCGCCGAAACCCGGCTAGGCGAAACCTACCCGGATGTGGCAACCAGCCTTAACAATCTGGCAGCACTGTATCAATCGCAAGGACGCTACGCCGAAGCAGAGCCATTGTATGTGCGATCGCTGGAAATTAGAGAGCGTCAGTTAGGAGCCGACCATCCCGACACTGCCCGCAGCCTCAACAATTTGGCAGCGCTGTACGAATCTACCGGACGCTACAGTGAGGCAGAGCCATTGTATCTTCGGGCAGTGGTAATTTTCCGCGATCGACTCGGCGAGACTCATCCCAATACTCAAACCGTCTGGCAAAATTTCGTTGGCTGCTTGCAACAAGCCATTGAGTCAGGGCAAACCGCGCAGTTGTCTGCTCATCCAGTGACACAGGGATTGCTAGAACAACTGAGGTAATCGTCAAAGGCTAGGAGCGATCGTCTTGGCTCAAAGCGGAGGGGGCGATCGCGGATATCATTAGGGTCAGCTATCCATCAGCGGCATGAAATTACCCAACGGCGATCGCGCCCAAATCTCCCTGCAAAAGCTGGCAGGTTATTGCTTAAACCCAACACACGAACGAGAGAAAGATAAAGCTCGAAGATTCAAGGCAATTTTGGGAATTACCGCTGGGAATGCCGATCGCCTCTATGCTCTAGTCCAACAGGCAGCGATCGAAGGTGAAGTTATTCAACAAGTTACAACTCCCTTCGGTCAGCAATTCAAGGTAGATTGGGTAGTACCAGATACCGCAGAAGTGCAGCTCAGAACCCTCTGGGAAATTGCTCCAGATTCCGTAGAACCTCGGCTGATCAGTGCCTTTATCAAACGATGAAACCTATTCCCAAACTTCTAGATACGATCGCGCTCTTAAATGACATTCCAGTCGATCGGCTCACCCTGCTAGAGCCAGCCTATGCCACGATCCAACAACTGCCGGGTGGATTAATTGGCGCGATCGTTGAGATTTATGAGCAAGGAAGCGATCGATTTTATCAGGTAGAGTTTTCAGATGCTCAAGGCTGTGAATATGCCATGGCAATTCTCAAAGCTGAAGAGTTTTTGGTCTTGCAGTCGGAGCTTGCAGTTTCTTAAAGCGCTAGTAGGCGATCGCCTCAGCCCCAACCGCTCAGCTCTTCGATCATCCGGTGACACAGGGATTGCTAGAACAACTGAGGCGATCGTGAATGGGTCAACTACTGCAAGATCTCAATCAGCTTAGCGATCGTTTCATCCAACTTTTCTGCATTCAGTTGACCGGCTTTCGCCAAGATAATTTGCTGATCTGCCGTAAAGAGTCGATTTGGTCTAATATTGCTGCTCTGTCGCAAGCTGCCTGAGCCAAAATCCGAGTTTTCTAAAGGAATCGCATAGCAATCGGCAGTCAAACAGCTGGCGATCTGACACAAAATCAGATCATCTCCCTGCAATTTGGCCAATACTAAAGCGGGTCGGCGCTTAGCTTGAGTCAAATCCGAGAAGGGAAACGGTACGATCACCACATCACCTTTTACAAATCCTGCCGAGCCTCCTCCGGACTCAGCCAGTCCTTTGCCAAAACCGCCTCACTCAACTGAGTTACTTCCAGACGCTCTTGCAGATGCTTAGATTTGAGAAACCGAGCAAAGTCCAAAACCTCTGCCACCAAAAAATCAGGAATTTGTTCAATCTCTTGAATGAGCTGTTCCTTGGAAGTCATGACTCGCTGTTGTTTTAGAGACACACTCCAGTGTATATAATTACCCACGCAAATCCCGTCCCATCTGCCAAATCGCTTGGGAAATTTTATGAAGAGGTTGAAGCAGGCGAGCGCCTCAGCCCGAAACCGTACAGCCCTCCGCTCATCCAGTAACACAGGAAATGCTAGAGCAACTGAAGCGATCGGGACAGGCTAGGAGCGATCGTCTTGGCTCAAAGCGGAGGGGGCGATCGCAATAATCATGGAGACAGGGTTGCAGCAGCTTCAGTAACCATAAGTCCTGGGCAAACCGACAATCTTGCTACAATTCAGTCAACATACACTTGACTCGCCACACCCATGACTCACTCAGTCGAAAACTATCCCTTCGCACAAGAGTTTATCACTGACCCTCAAGGTAAAATCCGCAAAGTCATCCTAGACATTACAGACTATCAAAAGTTGTTAGAAGCCCTAGAAGATGAGGGGCTATACCGAGCAATGCAGGAAGTTTCCTCCGAAACCCCCCTCAGTCTGGAGGCTGCCTTGTTAGAACTAGAACAACCGTGATCGTTAATTATTTGCCGGGTTTCATCCGAGACTTAAAAGCTCTCAAAAAATCCCCCATTTACGAAACGATTAGACATCTAGCGTTTGCAGAAATTCCCGCCAGCGGCATCGACCAAATTCCTGACCTTAAGAAAATCAAAGGATACGATCGAGCCTATCGAATTTGAGTGGGCGACTACCGCATCGGTCTCTTCATTGAAGACAATACCGTAACCTTTGCTAGAGTCTGCCATCGACGCGAGATCTATCGCTACTTCCCTCAGAAGAAATTCGATCAGGATGACCACATCCAAAGTTCTGGATACGCTCACGCTCTTAAATGACATTCCAGTCGATCGGCTCACCCTGC
>DATNOY010000556.1:0-3253 GCA_036703495.1 Coleofasciculaceae cyanobacterium | reverse complement strand
CATCTGTACTTGACTCAGTTGAAAATTGCTATAAACAACCAGAACGACGCATCGCGCCTCTGTAGATCACCTGTAGATCAGATCCCCCAGATCACCAGAGGTCAGATCAGGTCAACCTTAATAGGCGTCGGAATAGGAATCATAGGACTCTGTCCGTCCACCCGTTTTGGCTTTCTCTTTTGCCTTAGCCGCACTCTTCTTCAGCGCATCGAGACGCTCTTCAAATTTCTTGCGCTGCTTTTTCTTCGGGGTTTGCTCAATCAACACCTTCAAAGCGCTGCCCAAACTCTTGTAGGCATTGGGCAAGGTATAGCCAAAGCGAGTAGCCAGGGCGATCGCTCGTTCATCTGCATCGATCGCTTCTTTTAGCGTCTTCAAGCCATTGTTGCGTTGGTAGAGTCGCCAACCCGATACCCCACACAGCCCCAAGGCCAAGAACAACAGCAAGCCATCCTGCACCCACAGTTCACCGACTGCGCCGCCCAGACCGATCGCCAGAGCCGCCATTTCCCAGCCATCTCTAGGAATCGTGTCATTTTGAATCCGGGCCACCTCATGCCAAAACAGCAGGTTGCGCTGATCTAACGCCAGCTGCTCCCACTTGGCCAAATCCACCTGAACTTCCACCTGATCTTTACCAATCTCCTCGGAAGTCACCAGCGGTGGATTGACGGCTGTTGCTGCCTCAATCGTCACCCAGCTCTTGAGTTCAGGGGGCAACAAAGACTTCAGCCGACGCAATTCACTCAAATCCGATCGTGCAGTAGAGGTGGCGTATGAGGTCATGGATTATAGCCCTAGTCGAATCGAATGCTAAACACTTTTTAGGAAAGTATAGCGGGGTTTACCCTGCCATTTCCTATCTTAAAGCTTTGATTTGAGGACAGGGGGAGGATTTTACAAAAGCTGCTGTCGGGAAGCCCCCCATAGCGTTAGGGCAGCATCAGGGCAAAATGGTAGCCAATAATGTTAAGGCGCTGCTGAAAATAGAAGCGGTGCGCCTCAAACCGCTGTACTCCAGAATCTAGATGGAATTGCTGACAGTGCTGCTGTTTGGCATAGTCAATCAGCCCTTGCAAAAGCTGCTGACCATAGCCCTGCGATCGCGCCCCTTGATCGACTACTAAATCATCGACATATAAAAACTTGCCCCAAGACAAAGATTCAGACAGGCGAAATCCAGCCACGGCGACCGTCTGCTGATTTGCCTCTAGATTTGCCTCTAGATTTGCCTTTAGAAAAGCCAGCTGGTAGCCTGCCTGCATCTGCCGACGCACGCGATCGACAAACTCATCGGGTTTCAGGTGCGGGCGTAATTGAACCATGACGGCAAAACAGCCCAAAATTTCAGCATCGGACTCTGCTAGCTTTAACACCCATCCGCTCCTTAAAATTGCTGCCTATTTAACCTGGATTTGTGGTTGATTTTTTTTGAAAAGTGCACTCCGCAAAGCTTTCAAAAAAATCAGCAACTATAAAACCCGACCCCACCCTTCACGCGATACTGCCCCGCTTGCGGGCTTCCTTATAAGAAGTGCCGACATTTCTTAAGCCCGCGCGGATCATCTGCTGTTCTAGCAAAGCAAAGAAACGGGCGCGATCGCCTCCTCTTACTACCGCCTGATTATGGGCCTCCGCCAAGGCCACCGGATAGCCATAGCCCTTTTGTACCTGCGTCACCGTCAAACTCAGCGCTGTATCCAGCAGTTCCGCATCGGCCGCCACCCATGCTGGAAACTCAACTCGAGCAATCTCTGACCCCATATGCACATAGCAAAAGTAAATCGCATGTTCTCCATACGCTTCCAAGATTTTGGCAGAACTGCGCCAAATTGCCCCCCGCTGACCGGGTTGCAGCACCAAACCCCAAAGCGCCTTATCGCGGAGCGGCACAAACACCTGACAGGGAGCCTGGTCTATATGCCCTTGGCAATGGGTCGTGCAATCGGGTGCCAAAAACGGGCAGGTATGCAGTCGCAAAAAGTTGAGCGATTCACTGCTGCGAGCAGCGCTGATGTAGCCTACTAACGGAATGCGGGCCGATCGCAGCCCCTGCCAAGCCTCTAAAATTGGCGGCAAAATATGATCACGGGCATCTGCCGGCAGCGGCTCCAAAAACCAATGAATTAAGGAGCCATCGACCATAGCCAGAGCCGGAGGCAACAGCTCCGAAGCGACATTGTGCTCGGCCGGATCCGCTGGATTTGCCTGCAAATTCCCCCCTAGCTCCGCCAAAGCGATCGCCTCAGACACTGTACGCCGATACCCCATCCATTCTTCCGTACGAATCCCCCACTGCCGTGAGAGATACAGATCTTCCGGACGATAAAATACCTCCGGCAGGCTGTCCAGTAGCGGATGCCGATTTTGTCCATAGTGCAAGACAATTCTGCCGACATTAATTAAGTAACAGTAGGCAATTTCGTGATGGTTGGGAGCAATTTGGGAACCATCCGTCGCCAGAACGGTATGAATCGCCGGGGCGGCAGTTAGATCAATTCGCGTATCCAGCGGTTCCAGCGGTTCGGCAGTGGCAAACCCTAGGCGATCGCGCCAAATATGCAGCTGAGCCACCAGATCAGCCTGGCGATCGCGAGCTTGGGCTAACAATTGCTGAGCCAAATCTAGACGCTGGCGACTGGCGGCAGCTTCCTGGGTGAGATGTTGACCAATGCCCTGCATTTGGCGGGCAAGTTGAATCAGGTCGAGCATAGGCGGACAAGTGTACTGTCTGTCATTATCCTACGCCATCAGAATCCTACGCGATCGGATTCACTGCATCCAGGGCTGGCGCTGATACGGGCGAGAGTCCCAAGGTGGCGGCACAGTTCTCTCCACCCCGGCTCACCCTGATTTGGGATGACTACGTTTTCCTTCCCGAACGAGAACGATTAGGATATGGGTATGCTACCTTCGAGGAATTCCTATGTATAGCCAAGCAGAAGGCTACACTCAACTAACCTTTCATTACCTCAACGGACACACTGAATCTTTCAACATTTACGGTTCCAGCGAAGATGAAACCCAGCAAGACTTGCGTTTAGAGGTCAAGCATCTGCTCCAAAAGGACTGGTGGATCTTGAACCTGCCCGAACAAACCGTCATGATCAATGTGGCCAATGTGACTAAGGTTGAAGTCAAGCCAGGGATGCAGCAGCTAAAAGGGGAAGGCATCTTCCCGAATGCAGAACGAGTCACGGCCTTGAATCGGCATTGAAGTTCAGAACTTACAGCAATTTTCAATGGCGTCAGC
>DATNOY010000555.1:0-3108 GCA_036703495.1 Coleofasciculaceae cyanobacterium | reverse complement strand
CGTCAACGGTATCGGTTGAAATTCTTGGCAGCGAAGTGGGGCGATCGTTGTTAAATTCTTTTTGCTCTAATACTTCAGCGTCAATGACGCCATACCCCTGTTGCTGCAGCCATGTATTAGCCGCAGTCAATTCTGCGTGGCACTGCTCCTCAGTGAATCCAGCATCGACAAAAGCCCCCGCCCATCCCAACGGATGAACTGATCGCATGATCTGAGATTTGCGGGCAGTAACCGCATCTAACTTGGCTGCTGCGGTCATCACGCTCGATTGTGCAGCCAGGTCACTTGCCAATGCTTTGTTTTCATAATGCCGGATGGCGCGATCGTACTTATGCTGACGAGAGGTGGCAGTTACCGCGAGACCAGCCAGCGCACTCAAAGCAATCGGGTATGCAATTGGATTAACCAAAATGCCGACCCCAGTAGCGCCGACAGCAGCAACTTGCAACGCTCTACGTAAATGCATAACTAAAACTCTCAAAAATATCTGTAATTGCTTGACTAAATACTTGCTTAATTTCTTGAGCTAACTTGCCAAATACCGATCGCTTTCCGTATCGAGGGATGCCGCGATTGTTGTAACCAAGGAATACATAGCTCATAACTTCACCCTTAGAAAAATCTTTCAAATTCACCAGATAAGCGATCGACATCATTTTGTTGCGTTTCGGTCGCCAACTTGCTCAGCCGCTGCTGCATCGCAATCAATCGCTGTTGTTCCGACATGATATAACGCTGGGACTTAACATGGTCGATCGCTTTTCCTGGACGCAGCCCCGAATAAATCAGGTCAATGATATTCATTTGCCGCCTCGTTGAACATATGCCACGTTAACTGCATTCCACCAATCAGGATGGGCGATCGCTGTTTCGTATGGAGTGTTTGACTTCAGTTTATTTAGCTCTTCCAAGGTGAGTTGAGTTGGTGGTGTGCTTTGCAGTTCTTGGAGCGATCGCTCCACCTTATTGCTGACCTGCAATGAGGTGGATTGACCTTGAACACTGACAGGTTGAACACCATTTGAAACCACTGGCGGTTCCGGGAATTGGCAGGCTTGACCACCAAACAAACCTTGGTTGCATTCGTATTGATTGCTGATTGTGATATTGCCTGGTTTGTTTGCCGCGATTAAAGCTTGCGCACCCATCAACTCGATTGCTTGTCCGCTCATCCTGTTAGGCGCTGTCAGCAACCACAAGATGAAACACAAGCTACCAGAAGCCGACACGGAAACGATCGCCACCACTGCCAACCGAAACCAATAAGGCTTTGCTGGTTGCGCTTGAGGTTGAGGCAGATACTGGATTGAATGAGGGGCGATCGTTTGGGTTTGAGGAATGGCGATCGAAGTAGAGTTTGGCTGTGGCTCTGGAGAAAAATCAGGGGAGTTTGTCACCTCCCCCCATCCGTCCAAAATTTGCTGAACTTCAACGTCTTGCATTGGGCACCTAACCTATCTGATTTGCTCTAACTGTTGCTCTATCACTCGTTGCGCTGGGCTTTTCATTGAATCCCCGATCGCCCTGCCGCAAACAAAAAGAAGGGCGATCGCGCAACCCGTTATTACCAAATACCCTTGCCAGTTGGCTTCCTGAGCTAGACGCGATCGGATTCGTGCTAGCTCAAGTTTTTCTGGGGTCATACCTGAGTAGCTTCCACCTCGATTGCATCCGACGGTTCCAGTTGAAAGTAGCTCTGTGCTGGCAGCAGGAACGCCGTGTTGCTGAGGTTTTCTTCCAAAAAATCCAGGGCACCTCCAAACGCTTGCATCCGAGCGGCGATCGCTTTTTGCGCCATTTGCCGAGCCAGTTCTTCCTCAAGTTTTGCCGTCTCTTGATCAGCAATCTCTTGAGCGCGACGGAATAACCGGGAAGTTGCAACGTCAGCGGACGTAGCCAGATTTTGGAAGTCTTGAGCCACCGTGCTTTTGGTGCGACCAGATGCAGCAGGGGTAGATGGTGCAGCGGTCTTGCTTGCCGCAACCTGCTTGACTTCCTTGGTAGTTGCCGATGAACTTGCTTGTCCCTTCAACTCTTGAACAAGTCCGGCGATCGTCTCACTGTCCAGGTCAGCCTCAGTGATTCCTAGATCCTTCATCAGCGCCTCGACTTGAGCGGGGCTAACGTTCACTCGATTGTTTTTCAATTCAGAAATTAGCTTGTCCACAGAAATACTCCTTGATTGTTTGAAGATGACATTTTTCGACTGAAGCAAACTAGTTCGGGTTTGGAGGCGAGGCGTAGGATTAACTGCTGCACGATCAACTTAAGCTCAGCGCCGGAGTATTCTTCGTTGCGCCCATACTTTGAACCAGACGGCTCAATCCAACGGCGGAACTGGCACTCAGATACTTCTCTCAAGTTCAAAACTTCCTGGTAGATTCGAATGCCCTTTGTGCCGTCTGGCAGCGTGGCAATTCGTTCGATCGCCTGATATCGCTCGATAGACTCCAGCGATACCTTGAGCCTTGGGTTTGCCTTGCGGATTTTAGCCAGAGACTTTAACCGCTTGCGTCGCTCCGGTAAAGAGCAGTTTTCCAAGTCCAACTTGAGAATCACCCGATCCCATGTCCGAGCGGAGAGCGATCGCCCAAGTTCTTTGCAGTAGTAGTCAAAATCGCTCTGTAACCGCACCAACCTTGCCTCCCTTGATTTGCTTTCAATACAAAGTATTTTGCGCTTTTTTAGCGCACCTGTCAAGACAATTATTGAAAATTTGTCTTATCATGTCGCATTTTGAGACAAACATACTTAAAAGCCTTGATTTGTATAGCTTGCAGCAATCTCAAAATGGGACTAAAATTGCGTCTATTGTGTCTTAAGCTGAGTCTCAAACGAGATTAATAGGGTTTGGACGATCGCAAGACAAACAGTGATAACTCCTGAAAGTGCCTAAAACACTTAATTCTTATAATGAGACGTTAATTTTTATCATGAGACTGTCTGAAAACTTTTTATAAAAATTGGGCGAAAATAGCGCTTTTTTTAGTTTGTATTTTTCTGCTCTGAATCGGAGAATTGAAATGCTGTTAGGGGATGGGGCGATCGTGGTGAGCAGTGTGCAGGCATTCAAACAAAAATGGGGACTGACCCAGGAGCAAGTTGCTC
>DATNOY010000554.1:0-7739 GCA_036703495.1 Coleofasciculaceae cyanobacterium | reverse complement strand
CAGCCCAGTTCTGGCAAATTGACGCAGGTGGTATTTCCAGAGGGGATTCGCTGTGATACCTGGATCGATCGCGGCACAGAAATCACGCCCTATTATGATCCGCTCATGGCCAAGCTGATTGTCAAGGCAGAAAACCGAGATGCCGCGATCGCCGCCCTGAAGTCAGCCGTGGATGCCACTGAGATTGCCGGGATTGAATCTAACCTGGATTACCTGCGCCAAATTCTTGATGACCCTGCGTTTAATCAGGGGATTGTCAGCACAAGGTTTTTGGAATCGTTTGCCTACGCGCCGCAAACGATCGATGTGCTGGAACCTGGAACATTTACCGCGATTCAAGACTATCCCGGACGCATCGGCTATTGGGATATTGGCGTGCCGCCTTCTGGCCCGATGGATCATCTGGCCTTCCGACTGGCCAATCGCTTGCTGGACAATCCTGAATCTGCCGCCGGATTGGAATGTACGGTCGTAGGGCCCACCCTGCGATTCAATGCCGATACCCTCATCTGTCTGACGGGGGCCCCAATGCAGGCAGAGCTAAACGGGGCAACTGTTCCGTTCTGGACCGCCGTTCCGGTGGCAGCTGGCAGCGTCTTGCAGCTAAAGGCAATTCAGGGAGAGGGCTGTCGGACTTACCTGGCTGTAAAACATGGGCTGAATGTGCCAGATTATCTGGGCAGCAAAGCTACCTTTACCCTGGGGCAATTTGGCGGGCATTGTGGGCGTACCCTGCGGTTGGGAGATGTGTTGAAAATTCGACCGCTCGGCGATGGAGGTTCGCTGCGATCGCTGCCCGCTGAACTGGTTCCGCAATACAGCAATACCTGGGAAATTGGGGTGATGTATGGTCCGCATGGCGCACCCGATTTCTTTACGGATGCCGATATTGACATGTTTTTCAGCACCCGCTGGGAAGTGCATTACAACTCGGCCCGGACAGGCGTGCGATTGATTGGGCCGAAGCCGCAATGGGCCCGTAAAGATGGAGGTGAAGCAGGGCTGCATCCCTCCAACATTCACGACAATGCCTATGGCATCGGTACGGTGGATTTCACGGGCGATATGCCGATTATTCTGGGCCCAGATGGCCCGAGCTTAGGCGGGTTTGTGTGTCCTGCCACCATCGTGCAAGCGGAACTGTGGAAGATCGGTCAGCTGAAGCCGGGAGATACGATTCGCTTTCATCCGCTAACGTTTGAGCAAGCCTTGCAGCAAGAGCTGGAACAAGACCAAGAGATTGCGACGCTGCAACCGGCTTCCCTGCCTGCCGTCCCTGCTTCCACCAATCTCTCTAGCCCTATCCTGCATGAAACGCCAGAATCGCCGTCGCAGGTGGCGGTAAAATATCGTCCTTCAGGAGATAAATATCTCCTGGTGGAATATGGGCCGCTGGTGTTAGATCTCAACCTGCGGTTTCGGGTACATGGGCTGATGCAATGGCTGATGTCCCATCCCATCCCCGGACTGATTGATCTGACGCCTGGGATTCGATCCCTGCAACTCCACTATGACAGCCGCATCTTGCCTCTGCGTCAGCTGCTAGACACCTTGATTGCCGCCGAAGCTCAGCTGCCGGCGATCGAAGAGATGGAAGTACCCACGCGGATTTTACATCTGCCGCTGTCCTGGGAAGATGAGTCAACGCTATTGGCGATTCAAAAGTACATGCAGTCGGTTCGCAAAGATGCGCCCTGGTGTCCCAGCAATATCGAATTCATCCGCCGCATTAACGGACTGGACAGCATCGAACAGGTTAAAGAGATCGTCTTTAATGCTAGCTATCTGGTATTGGGGCTGGGCGATGTCTATCTGGGGGCTCCTGTGGCAACGCCCATTGATCCCCGGCATCGCCTCGTCACCACAAAGTACAACCCGGCCCGCACCTGGACTCCTGAAAATGCGGTGGGGATTGGCGGTGCTTATCTGTGCATCTATGGCATGGAAGGCCCGGGCGGCTATCAATTTGTGGGTCGCACGGTGCAGGTGTGGAACACGTTCAAGCAAACGGCAGACTTTCCCGCTGGCAAACCCTGGCTGCTGCGGTTTTTCGACCAAATTCGCTTTTATCCCATGCCGGCTCCAGAGCTGCTGCGGTATCGGGAGGCTTTTCTGCAAGGGCAGGTCAAGCTAGACATTACAGAGGAAACCTTTAGCCTGCGAAAATACAACGACTTTTTGCGATCGATCGCCCCGGAAGTTGCTGAGTTCAAAACCAGACAACAGGCAGCCTTTGAAGCCGAACGCGATCGCTGGCAGGAATCGGAAAGCCAGGTTGAAATCATCGACCCGCTAGAGGTAGCGGTGACTGGCGAACTAGACCTGCCGCCCAATAGCCAGGTGGTTGCTGCGCATATTCCCGCCAATGTTTGGCAAATTGTGGTGGAGAAAGGAGCAACAGTGGCCGCAGGCGATCGCCTCGTAGTGCTGGAATCAATGAAGATGGAAATTGCGATTACGGCGTCGATCTCCGGCATCGTCCTTGAAATTCTTTGTACTCAAGGACAATTGGTGGCGGTCGGACAAAATCTAGTGGTGATTCAGGCGGTTGAAGGGGAAGGATAATAGGTGCTGGGGAAGGGGGAACACTCCTCCAATTCTCCCTTCCCTAAACATCCCGCCTGCCCCCCTGCCGAATTGGAATTTCAACGACAAATTCAGTTCCTTTTCCAGGAACAGAGGTGCATTGTAGCTGTCCGCCATGTTTGTCAGTAATAATGTCATAGCTAATGGACAGCCCAAGGCCTGTGCCTTTTCCAACCGGCTTGGTCGTAAAGAAAGGTTGATAGAGCTGCTGTTGAACCTCGATGGGAATGCCGGCACCATTGTCGGCAATTCGGATAGTGATGGAATTTACAGCGCACTCCGCAATATCGTTCACCCCTGCTGCGGTACAAATTCGGATGCAGGGGAGGATTGCTCCATGCAGCTCGTCTCCCTGATCTGCCATTGCTTCTTCTAAAGCATCGATCGCATTCACAATCAGGTTCATAAAGACTTGATTTAGCTGCCCCGCATAACACTCGATCGGGGGTAGATCGCCATAGTCCTTAATCACTTCGATCGCAGGATACTCGCCTTTGGACTTCAGCCGACTTTGCAAGATCATCAGCGTGCTATCAATGCCGTCATGGACGTTGACTATTTTCAGGTCAGCTTCATCGGTGCGGGAGAAGTTGCGCAGGGAGGTGACAATGGACTGAATCCGCTCAGCGCCTACCTTCATAGAGGACAGCAGCTTGGGTAAATCCTCAACCAGGAAATTCAGATCAATGGCGTCTGCCTCAGCTTGAATAGAATCCGTTGGCTGGGGATAATCCTGCTGGTAGAGTTGGAGCAGCCGCAGCAAGTCGCGGGTATAGTGGTCGGCATATTTGACATTGCCGTAGATAAAGTTCACCGGGTTGTTAATTTCATGGGCAATGCCTGCCACGAGTTGCCCCAAGCCCGACATTTTTTCACTTTGCACCAGCTTTGACTGAGTTTGCCTAACATACTGCAAAGCGGTTTCCAAATCTTGCGCCTGCTCCCGTAATTGGGCTTCTGATTGTTCTGCGGCTTCCCGCGCTTCTGCCAAGGCCATCACCTGGGGCAAACTTGTCCAGCAGGCGATCGCGACCCCCACAAACACGACGATTAGCAACATGACCACAATCAGGCTTTGAGGCTGGGCAAAAGAGCCAGCGCTGCTGATTTGAATGCCAAAAAACCATCCCACCAAAACTGCACCGCACAGCAAACCGATCAGAGTTACCACCTGAAGGAGTAGGGAATCGGTTAGGGTTTTGGGAGACGGGGAGGATGGCTGCATCCACCACTCCGGCTGAAATGGCGCAAACGAGATGCGGCGGATACCCGCATCCAGGATCAAAACTCCCGCAGGAAACAGCAATCCTCCTAAAATGTCTTTCCAGCCCCAGGCCGCCCCACCCACGCCTAAAATCACCAGATCCAGTAGAAAAATTCCGAGCGACAGGTGAGGAAACAATATTTCTGGCTTGCCTCGTCGTAACCAGATGCCTAAGTGGAGCAACATGAAGGATACAAACCAGCCGACATTGCCACACACCACAATTTGAGAGACGTTTCCCCACAGGAGATACAGCAGAGACAGAACCAGGACCAGAACTAGCGTGGGGGCAAACACTCCCCGGCGAGAGACAACGGCAAAGACGGGTGCCAAGTGCTGATCCAGGGCAAGCTGGTATAAGACGCGCGGAGAATTAGAAACAGCCGTTGCGCTGGCCAACAGGCAAGACCCTGCCAGTAGAAAAGTGACGAGCAGAGAGGCTGATTGCCCCCAAAAAGCGTGAGATGCTGTCACTAAATCCAGAAATACATTGTTTTTGAGGTCTGTATCTGTTGCCAGGCGCGCCACAACCCAGGAGCCTCCCACAAAAATGGGAGGTGCTGACCAAGCCGCAAGATGTAAAAATTTCAACGTTTCTGCCGGGCGACGGCTGTCCGCTACAAAGGAAGAAGCAGTTTCACAACTGTAGGTGACAAAGGTGGCAAAAAAGAACCACTTGGCCCAATCCGTAAAGCTTAAGGCCTCCCAAGTTGGGGGCAAGAATCCAGGACTCAGGGGCGATAAAGCCAACCAACCGACTCCCTGTAACCCAAAGGTGATCAGCATGCCGATCGCGGGCACAACCAGAAACAGGTGCAGGATGCTGAGCGCCCGGGTGCCGCTGAACGCCAGTACGAAGGGTAATAAAGTCAACCCAGCCTGCAATGCTTCGACAGGGGCGGTCAGGCCCAAGGCTTCTAGATCAACTTTGATAATATCCGTAAGCGCGATCGCATTCAGGGTGATGGAAGAAGTCCAGTTGAGGATATAGCCAATGGCGGCATAACGGGCAATTCTGGGGGAATCTTTCAGCAGGTGAGTAATGTAGTTAGGCGTCCCTCCAGCAACATCCGTCATCTGACTGCCAATGCGCTTGACTTGATAGTTGATTAACATACCCAGCAAGGTGGCAGGTATCCAAACCAGAATGGCTTGGGCTCCGAGTGCCGCATGCATGGTTGGAGCGATATAGACCCAAGCTGTTGGGCCAGATAGCCCAAATCCCCACGTCTCAGCACTGCTAAGACTGCGGGTAAGACGCCGGGGGGAAAATGGGCTAGTTAAGCTGTTGGAGTAGGAACTATCCATTAATTGCCAAGCAACGCTGCCCACCGGATGGGCTGATCCACTCAGGAAAATCCCTGAAGCAACTATCTAGTTATTTCTATACTCAAAGAATAGCTTAGAATCCCGGAGTGATACCCTCCAAACCCCAACCCTAATGGGCCCAATGCTGGCTTCCTCAGGATCGCGGATTGATTCGAACCAGATTTTGCTGTTTGGAAACAGCGCTGGGCGGCGCTTTCAAACATAAAGTTTTGGGTTTTACAGCAAGGCTGGTCACGAATCACTCAGTCGCAAAGTGCTTGTCATATGGCTGACACATGGAGTCATTACAGTTATAACTTGCCGCTGTTTGAGCCAATGGGATTCAAGCGGCTGACCCAGATGATCTGGAACAGCTACAGAAAGTAAGTATCTATAATTAAGCAGTTGCTCCTAATCGGACAAGATGAGACAGCTCTCCTGGTATGAAGACAAATTAAAAGTACAGGCGGTTTTCTAAAAAAGACTGCATCTTGTCTGTATTGGTACTCCATTAACTCACACCCCCCGATAACTCTATGACTTCACCGAAGCGTCTGCATGCACAACTCAATGGCCTGCTCGCCAATCCCCGATCGCGAACCCTATTTGCCGTTACCACGGTCGCTCTAATTGGTATTCCGACTCTGGCCTTGAGGTCATATGCGCAGCTTCAAACCAGCCCCAAGGCCGTTCTCGATCAGGCCTGGCAGATTGTCGATCGAGAGTATGTAGATCCTCAGTTTAACCAGGTGGATTGGCAACAGGTTCGGCAAAGCTTGCTTTCCCGGTCTTATACGTCTCCTCAAGCAGCCTATACAGCTTTGCGGGATGCTCTCAAACAGCTCAACGATCCCTATACGCGCTTTATGGATCCTCAAGAGTTTCAGGCGCTGAATAGTGAGATGAGTGGAGAGCTAACGGGTGTTGGCATGCAGCTGACTCAGGATAAGCAAACCAAAGCCCTGACTGTCGTCAAGCCACTGGAGGATTCACCGGCGCTACGGGCTGGAGTGCAGGCAGGAGATCGGATTTTAGAAATTGATGGGCGCAGCACCCAGCAGATGACAGCAGAGACGGCGGCTGGGTTGATTCGGGGTGAACCAGATACGCAAGTTCGGCTCTTGCTGCAGCGCCAAGGCAAAGATTCTTTTGAAGTGACCTTGACTCGGGCTCGCTTGAATATTCCGGCTGTGCATTCCGCCCTTCAGGTTGAGGGGTCCCGCCGCGTGGGCTACATTCGGTTGAATGAATTTAGCGCCCATGCTGCTGAGCAGATGAAGCAAGCCATTAGCGATCTACAGCATCAAAAAGCGGATGAGTTTGTCTTAGACTTGCGGGGCAATCCGGGTGGCAGATTGGATCAGGGCGTAGCGATCGCTCGCATGTGGATTGATGAGGGCGATATTGTCCGTACGGTAGACCGGGATGGCACTGCTGAACAAATTCAGGCCAACCATACCCAATTGACGAACTTGCCACTGGCTGTGCTCGTGGATGGCAATTCGGCGAGCGCCAGTGAAATTGTCACCGGCGCGCTGAAGGATGACCACCGAGCAGTAGTGGTAGGAACGCAGACGTTTGGTAAAGCCCTGGTGCAGCAGGTCAACCGCCTAGCCGATGGGTCGGGGCTAAATGTAACGATCGCCCATTATTTCACGCCATCGGGTCTAGATATTAACCACAAGGGCATTACGCCCGATGTGGTGATTAGCCTGACGGATCAACAGAAGCAGGATCTTTTGTCTCATCCAGATGCCTTGGGCACCGCTCAAGATCCACAGTACAGACGGGCGATCCAGCAGCTAGAGCAGGCTTCCGCGGCCACCCCTTCTTCCTGACCTCTGGCGATTTTTCAATTACTAGAGTTTGGACTAATTTGATCGATCACGCCGCGAAGCTCTGAGAGCGCTTCGCGGCGAATCTATTGTCCTGCGCCAAATTCTCTGGGTCGATTTAGTCCAAAATCAAGTTTCTAAGACTTGGCGGGTTTGGCAGGCGGATCACAGCGAGTTTGATCGAGAGTGCCTCTGAAGCGGGCATTGGTGTGCAGGTAATCGCTGAGATACCCACAAGCCCGATTGAGCAATTGGTCAAAATTCAAAGTTTGAGTGTCCCACAGGCGAATGGTTTTATCGGTGCTGCTGGAAGCCAGCAGATTGCCATCGGCTGTAAAACTGACGCTGGTGACTCCGTCTGTATGCCCTTCTAGCGTCTTTTCCACGGTGCCATCGGCAACCTTCCAGATTTTCACAGTCTTGTCATTGCCCGCGGAAGCGATCGTCTGACCATCGGGGCTAAACACGGCACTTTGTACGGCGTAGGTATGTCCTGACAGAGTTTTTAACAATCGGCCGGTTGCCACATCCCAGATTCTCACAGTGCGATCGCGGCTCGCTGAAACCAGCCGCTTGCTATCTGAGCTAAAGGCAACGCTATACACCTCATCGGTATGTCCTTTCAGCTCTCTGAGCTGCTTATCCTTGAGTGACCATAACCGCACCCCCTGATCGCGGCTGGCAATGGCAATTGTCTTGCCATCCGGGCTAAAGTCCAGACCAAATACAGTATTGCCATAGCCGAT
>DATNOY010000553.1:0-4413 GCA_036703495.1 Coleofasciculaceae cyanobacterium | reverse complement strand
CTATCGCTAATGTTGTTGCCAGTGGGAATGTGATTAAATTGCAATCCCTCAGGGCAAAATAGCGCCTCAGTCAGTACCTCGGCGTCATTAAAAACCAGATCTAAAATCCTATGCCGCCCCCTGTGCGAGCGGCACAGTGTTTTAAGGTTTTATGTTTAATCATGGCTATCTACTTGGAAAAACCAGGTTTTGAAAAGTGCCGGAAACATTATCCATCCGGCTGAAAAGGACTAAAAAGAATTAAAGATGAAAAACTTCATACTCAGAAGGGTCAAGTTGAAGGTTCAAATTCAGCCGAATTCAGTAATATGGTCACAACTGTACTGCATCTAGCGTTCTGCAATCCAACTTTGCTCAAGCTACGCTACTGATGTTAGTGCTGCCTGTATTTCAGCTCTGACCGTTCTGGTGTCAGGAGATCGTCGATGCGTTTGCTTCCTTCCCCTACTTCTCTGCTTTGCTGCCCGTCCCGTTCTGCGATCGCCATCCGTATAGGTGGACTGGGCTTGGCACTACTCACCGCTTTACTTCCCTGCTCAGGGCAGGCGATCGCTCAAGCGGTTTCTGCCCCCGCTGCCTCTAGCTCCGCAGCTCCGGCTGCTCAACGCCTCCTCTATGTCAATCCAGCCACAGGCAATGACCAAGGCAATGGCAGTGAAGCTTTACCGTTTCAAACGATTACCCGCGCCTTGCAGGTAGCCACGCCCCAGACCATCATCCTGTTAGCTGCCGGAACTTACAGTCCGGCAACTGGAGAAAGTTTTCCCTTGGTGATGAAACCCGATGTAACGATTCAAGGCGATCCGACCGTCTTGGGGCAGGGTTTTGTGATTCAGGGGGGCGGTTTATTTCTCAGTCCCACTTCAGCAGGTCAAAATATTGCAATACTGGGCGCAAATCGGGCAGTTTTAGTAGGCGTGACGCTAACCAACCCCGATCCGCGAGGCTATGGGCTGTGGGTGGAGTCGAGTGATCCGGTCGTGCTCAGCAACACCTTTACGGGCAATGGGCACGATGGCATCTCCACGGTGGGAACCAGTGCGCCGCTGATTCAAGGCAATCGGTTTGTCCAAAATGGAGCCAATGGCATCACTATTTTTGGGCGTTCCCGCCCTCAGGTACGGGAAAATGCCTTTGAGAACACCGGGTTTGGCATCAATATTTCTGAATATGCTGCGCCGCTGATTTTGCAAAATCGCATTAGCCGAAATCGCATTGGCATTGTGGTGCAGCGATCGGCCCAGCCGGTGATTCGCGGTAACTTGATCGAAGGGAGTCGGGAAGATGGGATTGCAGCAGTCGCTCAGGCTTTACCCAACCTGGGTACGGTAGCTGAACCGGGCAACAACGTTTTTCAAAACAATGCCCGATACAACATTAACGCCACAGCCGATAACCAAATTATTTCAGCGTTTGGCAACCAGGGGTTGGGCGATCGCCTCACGGGACAAATTGACACGGCCGGAACCTTGCCGAGCGCCATTATCGCCTCTGCCTCTGAACAAATTCCAGTCAATGCACCCACCTCCTTTAATCCGGTTCTGATTAATCAGCTTCCACCCACCGTTTCTAGCAATCTTTCTAGTAGCAATCTTTCTACTAGCAATTCTTCTAGCAACAGCTCCTCTAGTCTGCTGGCCCCGGCAGCGCCCCTTGCAGCAACTGCAACCTCGGTCTCAACCGCTGCTGCGATCGATCTTCCTGTCCCGCCCCCCGCTGCGTCTCCAGCGTTGGCTTCCTCCAATAGCAGCCCTCGTCCGTTGCCGGTCGTGTCGTCTGCTGCTCCTGGACAATCGCAGACTGTAGCCCTGACTTCTGCAACGGCTGCTGCGACCGCTGCCGCTGCGACCATCCCCATTCCAGTCCCGCCACCAGAACGGCGTCCGGTTCGTTCCACCCAATCCTCTCTACCGACTGCCAATTTACCGGCAACCCCTACCCTGCAAGCCGATTTACTGCCCGTACCCGATGGTAATGTTCCGGTAGGCAATATTGGCGATCTGCCCACCGTCAATGTCTTTAATAATCCGCTTCGCAATGGGGACACTGCTTCTAATAGCGCTACTGCGTCGTTACGCTACCGGGTGGTGGTGGAGGCGAATGGCGATCGCACGCAAGCCCTGGTCAAATCGATCGCCCCTAATGCCTTTTTAACCGAAGACCGGGGGCGATCGCTCATGCAGGTGGGTGCATTCAGCAATCGCGATAATGCTGAGGCGGCTGTCCAAATGCTGAATCAAAATGGCTTAAGAGCCACTATTGAAGATATGAAATAGGACGCCAGCCATCCTAGTTGAGGGGCAGCAGCTTAGATCCCTGATTGACTAACAGAACCTCTGCAACGCTTATTTCTACGTAGGTTGGGTTAGCGACAGCTTAACCAACAGAACTATTGCTGCTGTTGGATTTCACGCTGATCTTCATCCTTGTTGGGTTGCGCGTTTACCCCATCCGAGGACAAGGGGAACCAGTGGCTCCCCTTATCCTTGCCTCCTCTGGATGAGGACTGCTATAACCGCTAAACCGTTACGAAATCAGCTGGAGTGAGTTGATTGGAATTCACGCCTGTTAACAACGCTAACGTTTCATTGCCCAGGCGAATAGCAGCACTGCCATTCACATCGGCAAAACTCAGTTGCCCAAAACTCAAACCTCCCGATAAGCCGATCTGGTCTTGTTTGGGAGTAAAGTCCTGGATCGTGTCTGTGCCGTTGCCCTTGCCAACCAGCACGAAGACATCTTTGCCGTTGCCGCCCATCAAGGTGTCGTCACCCGCGCCACCTATCAAGATATCTTTGCCGTTGCCGCCAATTAAAATGTCATCGCCAGCGGTACCCGTTATGGTATCTTTGCCATTCCCAGCATTGATGGTTTTGCCCACTTCTAACGTGACAGTCGCCTGACTGGTGAGACTACCATCGCTCACTGTGTATTTGAAGCTGGCAGTACCGCTAAAGCTGGAGTCAGGCGTAAACACAACGTTGCTGCCGTTCAGGGCAACGCTGCCACCCACCGCATCACTAAATCCATTCGGCGTAATCGAGAGCGTTGTGTTGGCATCGGGATCTGTGTCGTTGGCTAACAGAGCCGCGACCGGAATCTGCTTTGCTGTGCTCTGGTTAGCCGTGAAGCCGCTATCGTTATTGGCGATCGGTGCTTCATTGACATTTGTGATTGCTAACGTCAAGGTATTGCTGGCATCGGGCGTGCTGCCTACCGTGGCATCATCCACATTGACCGTCACTGCATAGCTGGACTTAGCCTCAAAGTTAAGGGCTGTGTTCGCTTTGAGATACAGAACTGAGCTATCGATTTCAAAGAAGTTAGCATCAGTACCGCTGAGGCTGAGGACGTTGGTGCCCTGGGCATCATCAGTGATGGCAATATCTGCCACTTTAATCCGGGTTGCGGTGCTGGTGTTCTCGGCTAGATCGGTCGTTGCGCCAGTGAAATTAACGGCAGTGGGAGCCTGGTTAAGAGTCGCTAAATTAAAGCGAGCAACGCCCGGATCGTGGTCGCTGACCTGATCGGCAAACTCTGAGTTGATGTGAACCACATCAAAGCCATCTAATTTGCTCAGCAGATTGTTGCTGGTGAGAATATGATCGAGCGTTTGAGCATTGCCTTGAAAGTTGTAGGTATAGCGCTCATTGGCGGGCAGGGTTTCCACTAGATCGTTGAGTCCGCCGCTCTTTAAAAGATTGAGCGGATTGGAAAACTCAAAGTCGTTCAAGTCTCCAGCCACTACAATGTTGGCGTTGGGGTCGATCGCCAGAATGCTCTGAACAAAGTTTTTAACGATCGTTGCCTGCTGGGTTCGCTGCACTTCGCTATTCAGGGTTGGCGGTTGATTCGGCCCAAACAGGGGTTGGTCACCCCCCTTCGAGTTGAAGTGGTTGCCAATCACATAAACAGTCTGACCGTTGAAGCTAAATTCGCCAACCAGGGGCTTACGGCTACTGCTGAAGGCAGAATTGGTAGGGTCGATCAACCCGGGACTGGCAGACAGGTCTGGGGTGCCATTATTGCCAACATCCGTGACCGTTGTGCTGGAAGTTGAGGTGCCACCGGGGCGATCGACAAAAGTCACCCGACCCGGGTTGTAGAGGAACCCAACCCGGATATTGCCACCCGGTTCACCGCCATTGGTATCATCAACGGGATTGATCTGACGATATTCGTAGGTTGGTCCGCCAGCAGCAGCGATCGCATTAATTAAGGTCTGGAACGTCGTACTGGCATCCACAACGCTATCGTTCGTTGGCCCATTATTGTCCTGGACTTCTTCCACGTTGATGATGTCGGGAGATTTCAGGTTGTTGACGATCGCACTGGCAAGCGCATTAAACTTCGTTGCGCCATCTCCCGGATCAAGATTTTCCACATTAAAGGTGGCAACCGTAAGCTGATTCG